>CAYYEN010000085.1:0-9009 GCA_964470795.1 uncultured Spirochaetaceae bacterium
CATAATTTTACTCAATTTCAATATTTCAACTCAAACATATCGTAGTTTTATTGCGGTTTTGCATATTTTTACATTTTTTACGCTACTTGGCGACTTTTGCAAAAACCTCTAGATTTTTTCATTTTTCCTCCTAAAATCGAAACTCTCAATTTCGATTTCATTAACAATAGTCTAAACCCGGTTTTTTCAGCCGTATTTGGATTATTGTCTATTATTTGTATAAAATAGGCTCATAATCTGTATACAAGTAGAAAATACCGTTCCCAATACCTCTTATGAACTATGGTAACCCGGATATATTTTTTGTCAAATTAATAATGATTTTTATTTCAAAAGATAAAACGTTGGCTCAAATAATTAGGTTACTTCTCAACTCTAGGAGCGTGGTATTCTGCCAAACACCAAATATATCTTTTGCAACCTTCTCTCGTTCTCCTATGAGACGAAACCCTAGTTTTTGATGTAGTTTTATGCTTTGAGTATTTGTAGAAAAGATACAAGAATACAAACTCCAATAGCCTTTTTTCTCACTTTCTGTAATCAGATGCGATAACAAAGCGGTGCCAACCCCTTGACTTCGGTAATCAGGATGAACATAAAGGCTCACCTCAACACAACCTTTGTAGCATTCTCTTTTAGACATAGGACAAAGCGCTATCCAACCAACTACTTTATCATCTTTTAAATAGACATATCGGCAATTGAACAGATGAGACTCTTCCCAAAGCTGGGGTGTAAACAACTTACTATTGAAAGTTGATTTTCCCTCTTTTACTGCTATATTGTAGATGTTAGTTACAGCGCCTAAATCATCAAAAGTCATTATTCTTATCATTTTCTTACAAAAAGAATATAACTAAAAAGTGGTGCCCCACAAGAGACACCACCCAATTTTTTTACATTATTTTTCTTTTACAGGAATCCAAATTGCACACTCGTAATCAGGACTTTGCGTATCCATAGAAGCTGGATATACTTCTAAACTTGCATTGAAAGCAATTTCATATTTTGAGTTGTTTGGTAACCATTCCTTGTAAATTTTATCATTTACTGCTTGAAGAGCGCCCGGCATTGGTCCTTTACTAGTAAACTTTGCCCAAAGAGAATTTTCAAATTCATAAACTTTCAACCCTTCAGGAACTTCTCCTCCCAAATAATTGCCTGCAAGTAAATAGCGAAATTGTCCATTTTGACCATCCTCAATATTTACCCCGTACATTCCTATACAACTCTCTTTTAGAATCTCCTCTTCTTTGGTGCAGTTCATCTTTTTACAAATAGGTGCAATCTTTTGCCCATAAGTCTCACCCCAGAATTTAGGGATTTCTTGGTAAGCGGTCTCGTAATCAAAAAACTTTTCAAACCCGATAACTTTAAACCCTTTCATTTCTTCAACGACATAATCCATAGTGTTTCCTCCCTTGATGGAAATCATAATTTTTAACGGTAAAAAAACATGTGGCCTTTTAACTCCCTTCTTAATAATAGAGGGAGTTGCTTCATGAAACCGCGAAAAAGCTTTAGTAAAACTTTCAGGGGTTTCATAGCCATATTTATAGGCTAAATCAATTACTTTAGTATCCTTTGAAAGGATTTCAAGAGATGCAAGATACAGTCGGCGATTCTTCACATACTCGCTTATCGTGTAACCAGTTAACACCTTAAACCCTTTTTGAAGATAGAAGGAGGAGATATTTACTTCCTTTGAAACTTCTTCAGCACCTTTAAAAGTTAACAAATGCTCTTCAAGGTAATTGATCGTATCCTTAATACTAGTTAGCCATTCCATTCTTTTAGCCCTTATAACAGTAATATATCATCAAAAAAGAGAGTTATCTTGTCTTTGCTTGCTCAGTTTTGTCCTTATCTAAAGGATTAACATGAACCATGCAATGTTTAACAGCAGGAAAATTTTGCTCAATTTGACTATGAACTTCTTCTGCAACTTTGTGAGCCTCATCCAAACTTTTATCACCATCTACAAGTATTTCTACATCAACATAGATTTTAGAGCCAAAGAGTCTGGTTTTAATTTCATCAATTGCATCAACGCCTTGCTGTTTTAAGATAACTTCACTCATACTCTCTATCACATCGTTAGAACAAGCTTTATCGACCATCTTATCAATAGAGTCTTTAAAGATATCTATAGAAGCTTTTTCAATAAAGATACAAATGACGACACTGGCAATAGGATCAAAGATTGGAAAACCAAGGCGGGAGGCAATAATACCTATTAATGCACCAATGGAAGAAAGTGCGTCGGAGCGATGATGCCAAGCATCAGCCATCAAGGCACTAGAATTAATCTTTTTAGCTGCAGCTCTAGTAAACCAATACATCCATTCTTTAACAACTATTGAGGTTAAAGCCGCAATTAACGCTAAAACTCCTGGAATTTGTAAAGTCCCATAGTCTCTGGCAATAATCTTTTCGATTCCCGACAGACCAACCCCAAACCCTGTGATGGCAAGTATTACAGCAAGTATAATAGAGGCAACGCATTCAAGTCTTTCATGCCCATAAGGATGTTCAGCATCAGACTTTTTTCCTGATACCGTTACTCCGATCATAACGATGATGGTGCTAAATACATCAGAGGCTGAATGTATTGCATCCGATACCATGGCGCTTGAGTAAGCGAGTAAGCCAGCAATTAGCTTAAAGAGTGATAATAATAAATTCACTATTATGCTAATAATTGAGACGTTCATAGCAATTGCTTTACTGTCTTTCTTCATATTTGTTATCTCCTTTGAAGATAACCCCATGCTACTTTTAAACAATGTCCCCTGGATAAAAAAATACACCCGTGGAACTAGTAAGCTACTGTCCCACAGATGTTATTCTGTTGCCATCATTTGGCCCGGCCCCATGAAGTAAATCATCGCCTGCTCAGTTTGTACTGTAGATTTATATGCAGTGCAAAGAGTAATTTAGAAAAGAATAGTGGTAAATTCAATGTATTGTCAACAATTATTTTAAAATATTTTTACAGTACCATCCTCATCAATTTCTATTTGATCTCCAGTTTTAACAGTCTCTAAGAACTCTTTACCCAGTTGGTCTATTGCAATAATAGGACTATTTTCCCATACCCTTGCAAGTACTATTCCACTAGCGGCTAAGGAGTCTATGTGCTCAGAGAACAAGAAAGCGGCAGGATTAATACCAATTGAACAAACTGTTTGAATAACTAAGCCTCCAGTTGTAGAGCCAATGGTTACGGGAAGACACAAAATCTTTCCAGTAATATTTTTTCCAAACAGATCAGGGTTATTTTGATCACTTACTGTAACTTGCTTTTCACCTTTTAGCACAGAACCTTGAAAGGAAGCTAAGGAGTTCATCCCTTGTTTTGTTACCACTGCCTCTCCTTTAAAACTACCAGATGCTAATACTCGACCTTTAAATTGTTTCATTTCTCCCCCCCTCTACTCTTCATCTGCTTGAAGCCCTTTAGCCTCAAGTCCTGAAATTGCTGCAAGAATATCAGCATCTTTATAATAGCGCGCCATCGAGTAAGTTCTCAGTTTATTGCTACTTGTCATAATATTCCGTTTCTTAGTTAGTGGGTTACTTGTATACATCAGTGGGCAAATACATGCAAGCGTTGCACCAGTTGCAAGCAATCTTAAATAGAGCTCGCTCTTTTTAAACTTTTCAGCTACATCTGGGGCTGTAGTCAAAACTGTCTTAGTTATAACCTTCTTATTTCCAGCCTTTTTAAGGGCCTTCTCAATTCTTTCAGTCCAGCCACAAAGCTGTTGATAAGTTAAATGAGGACAACCTATAAAACACAGGCAAGGCTCTTTATCCTTATCTTTCCACATAATAGGATAGTTTTTATAAACTCTTTCAAGCTCAGCATCATCAATTACATACTCTTTTGCATTCTCTAAAAGTAGCTCTTGCCCTTTTTCTTTTGCTTCCGGGGTGAGGTTATCAATATGGTAGAGTCCTACAGCCCCGTTAGAAGCAGTTGCAGCGCCAAAATCCTTTAAATATCCCATATTCTCATTTGTAAGTTCACTTCCGATAAACTTATCGAGTCCTATGATATAAGGAACATCTTCAACAACCTTCATTCCGATAGCAGAGCCTAAGATTTGTGCCTCAGGTCGGCGCGTAGTCTTAATAATAATCTTCCAAGTCGCTTTTCGCCCCTCATCGGTTAAGAACCCAAATTCAGGCACTAAACCTAAAATACTTCCAAAAAGATCCAACATACCAGAGTTTCTATTACACCTTGCCCCTAAAACAGAGTTTGCATACACTACTGCACTGCTTTCTGCCCAAGATAAGATATCGCCCTTTTTAGGAATATTTCCCACCTCCGGAAGATAACAAGCACAAGAGAAGGCATTATCATTTTTAATTCCTACAGCTTTCAACTGTTCTTCATAGCGTTTTTGTCCGGTGTAGAGGATCTTACTGGTTATCAACTTATCAATAAGGTTATAAGGTACGTTCTTAAAGTCTACAGGACGTGGGTCAATGGTGAAATCACCTTTTACTTTTATATTTGCTTCCACCAATTTATCCATTGTAGAGTAAAGAGGCTTTAAGAGTCCAAGACCAAAACTTGTAACTAGATGCCCATGATTATGGCTCACCTTTACCAAGCGTTTAGCACCAAACATATCGCCAAACATTACAAGGGTCTCCATTACTTTTGCCATTGTCTCACCACTTTGACCAGATAAGATAGCTACCTGTTCTGGAGTCAATTCCATTTTGTAATCGTACATAAATCCTCCTATTCTAAAATGCTTTATAAAGTCAAAAGAATATAATCTTATTTATTAGAATAAACTTTGCACCAATTAGGATTATACTCTATCTAACACCTTTTGTGAAAAAATCTTAGAAAGAGATTTATCTTAGAACCTCCCCATCAGCTTTATTTTATTTATGTAATTTAGAAAGGGGGCAATATAAAAATCTTTACTTTCCCTAAGTACTTGCTCTACTACTTTAAGGTAATACATATTGCAAAGCCATTAGCGGAATTAAGCTATTAGTCGCTATCAATATTTTTACCTCAATACGATCAAAGGTTACCATTGTGCAAATGCCAGAACGATGCATCTGATCAGCTAGGTCTTTTGTTTGGAAAAAACATATTTGAGAAATTCTTAAGAATCTTCATAATTGGTCTATCTAGTCTTCTTTTATATTATATTTTTACAAGCCAGCAATAACTTGTGTTACAATTAAGCATTCTTAACTTAAGAGGTTTTTTTATGAAGAAAGAATATGAAGTTCTCTTTACGCCTTGGAAAATTGGCAATGTAGAGATTAAGAACCGTATAGTACAAACATCAATGGGTGGTACTTCAATTTTCGGCTGGATGGAAGTTAACCATTTTGACGAAGAAGCTGCACAATTTCTTTTAGAAAGGGCTAAAAACAACTGTGGTTTAATTCTTCCTGGCATTGCCCCTATTAGAGACACCATGGGTGGTAAATGGCTTTATCAAGGAAAAGGTAAATTTAAGAAACTTAAAACCTATATGGATGAATTTCATAAAACCGGTGCTAAGATGTTTGTTCAGCTCACAGCAGGTATGGGCAGAGCTATGGCAATTAACGATATTATGGTTAAGATGATACAAAATAAAGCTTTGAAGACTTTGGGTAAACCAATCTTTGATATGGACTTTATTTGTGGAAGTGCTTCCGCGGTCCCTAACCGTTGGGCTGATAATTGCCCTTCAAAGCCTTATACTGTTGAACAAATCCACAAAATAGTTGAAGCGTTTGCTAAAACTGCAAAACTATGCCAAGAAGCTGGTGTTGATGGCATTGAAGTCCATGCAGTCCATGAAGGGTATATGCTTGACCAGTTTGCAATGAAATACACTAACTTTAGAACAGATGAATATGGTGGTTCTCTAGAAAATCGATTACGTTTTGCTATCGAGATTGTAAAAGCTATCAAGAGAGAATGTGGCCAAGATTACCCCGTTACTCTTCGTTATTCTGTTGTATCGAAGACTAAAGGATTCAGACAAGGTGCAGTTCCTGGAGAAGAATATACAGAAGTGGGACGTGATATGGCAGAGTCTGAAATCGCAGCTAAGATGCTTGAAGAGGCTGGCTACGATATGCTCAACTGTGATAACGGTACCTACGATGCGTGGTATTGGGCGCATCCACCAGTTTATATGCCTAACAACTGTAACTTAGAAGATGTTGCACATATTAAGAAGTTTGTCGACATTCCTGTTGTTTGTGCAGGTAAAATGACCCCGTCTATCGCTGCTAAAGCAATTAGTGAGGGACAAATTGATGCTATGGGAGTTGCAAGACAATTCTTAGTAGATGAAAAATGGGTTACTAAGTTGATGGACGGAAAAGAAGAGGACATCAAGCCTTGCATTAACTGCCATAATGGTTGTTTTACAATGTGTCGTCATGGAAATTCTAGTAACGACCAAGATTTAGGAGATGCTATCCATATGGCACGCTGTGCACTAACGCCATCTACTATGCAAAGCAAGAAATATAAGCTTGTTAAAACCAAAAAGGCTAAATCTGTTGCAATTATTGGTGGTGGTATTGGTGGCATGGAGTCAGCCTTAGTATTAGCTGAGCGAGGACATTGCCCAGTTATTTATGAAAAAGGTAACACTTTAGGTGGTGTATTTGTTAAAGCAGCCTCTTTCTCTTTTAAAGAGCATGATAGAGCACTAATTGAATGGTATAAGAGAGAGATTAAAAAAGCTAAGATTGAAGTTCATTTCAATACTGAAATTAAAGACCTTTCCACTTTAAAAGAAGATGAAATTATTATTGCAACAGGTGCTATGGCTAATCGTCCTCCAATAAAAGGACTTGAATATGCAATAGAGGCCACTGAATTCTTAGCTGGAAAAGAGATGAAAGATAATGTAATTATTATCGGTGGTGGCTTAACCGGCTGTGAAATTGCCTATGAGTTAGTCTTACAAGGCAAAAAACCTACAATTGTTGAGATGAAAGATGATCTCGTTGCAGTTAAAGGGGTCTGTCTAGCAAACTCTTCTTTCTTAAGAGAGATGCTGGCCTTTAAGAAAGTACCGGTTTATCTAAATACTACCTTATTAGAAATAACTAAAGAGGGTGTCAAAGTCAAAGATAAAGATGGTAAAGTTTTTGAACTAAAAGGCGATAACACCATCACCTCTTTAGGCTATCATCCAAATCCTTTAGCGACTAAGAGTGGTAGGATACATCTAGTTGGAGACGCAAACGGCGTTGGCAACTTACGTACTGTAATTTGGCGAGCTTGGGATGTAGGTATGAAGATTTAAGTATTAAGAGCCGAAGGTATTAATCTTCGGCTTTGTTACAAAAAGAGGCTAATTCTTTTAGATTATCACCCTCTTCTCTATATACGGTCCATTCATCCATAACAGTTGCTTTTAAGCTTTTATAAAACTCAATGCTTGGAGTGTTCCAATCTAGACACGCCCATTCAAACCGTCCACAGCCTCGCTCTACAGCGATGGAGGCAAGATAAGATAAAAGTGCTTTTCCATACCCTTTTCCTCTTTCCTCAGGGAGAACAAACAAATCTTCTAAGTAAAGCCCAGCTCTTCCAAGCCAAGTTGAAAAATTGTGAAAGAACAGAGCAAACCCTGTTTCTTTGCCCTCAGGGGAGAGAACAAAAACAACTTCAGCTTTTTGTTTATCAAATATCCATTCGCTTAAAGTTTTTTCATCTGTTACTACCGCATCTTCCATATATTCATACTCAGCAAGAGATTTTATAAAGGAAAAGATTAATGGTATATCTTCTTTTTTGGCAAATCTAAAATCAAACATAAACACCCCTCTTTTGGTTATAATACCTTAAAAGGGGTGTAAAGTTAAGCTTTTTTTACTCAAGTGGAGTTATCAGTCTTTTTCGATAGTTATGTTTCCAAGTCCTACTGCAAAACTTACTTCAACCTCATAGCCTTTTCTGTTTCTTGCTGAATAAGAGTATATCGTTACACCAAAAGCAGTAGAATCTTCTACCTCTACATCTATATTAAAGCCTTGTTGTTTAACTTTACTAGCATAGGCTTTCATCTGATCAACTGTAACATCACAAAGCGTTACGTTACAGGAATCATACTCGATGTACGAGCCCATAACTGTTCCAAAGTTAGGTTTAGGAACCATTTGAGTATATTTGTTATTAGGCCACTCTCCTCCATACTGCCCTTCACTATCCCCATCTTTATAGAGAACCCCATTATCTGTAATTTTTACTTCAACACCTTCACTTCTTGCACTCTCTTCAATTGCTCTCTTTTGCTCTGGTGTAATATTCTTATAAGCATTTGTTGCATCTTTTAATGCTTGAGAGTAATCAAAATCATTATAGTTATAATAATCATCCGCAAAGGCTGTAGTTAAAACAGCAATTATCAAAATTCCAATTAATAAGTATTTCTTCATATTTTCCTCCTATGGTGTAGAATTACCAATAACTGTAATCCCAAAAGGATCTGATAAAGCAGCCGAATAGGTAAGAGTTACATCAATAGTTCCTTTAGAATAAGCCCTAGAAAGTACATCATTAAATTGGTGGTCTCCATCAAAAGTAAAACCAGCATTCACTAACTTTGTTCTATAAGCATTACATTGTGCTTGTGTCCATAAGATGTACACTACAGAACTTGCATTTGATCCTTCTCTAGCAAGTGTATAGCCACTACCATAAACTTCACCATTTCCTTCAAGTGCTGGTAGTTGATCAATTAGAGCATCACTAGGCCAAGCACTTGAAATCTTAAGTACAGTTCCATCATCACTATCAGTAATTGTTAATCCATTGCTATCCCAAACTGCTGTTTGATTGCCACCTTGTAAAGCGGCTTGGATTATGGCTTTATTTTCTTCTGAAATACTACCAGTCCAATCCTTCAGTAGAAACAATATATTTTTAGTTGGATCAAGCTTAAATTCACCACTTGGTGGAGTACTTGGACTGTTACTGCAAGATACTGCCAAGATTAAAGCTAATACGATTAA
>CAYYEN010000086.1:0-8975 GCA_964470795.1 uncultured Spirochaetaceae bacterium
ACTTCTTAGAAATCATATCTACGAAAGATGCAGGAGCTTTTTCTCCTCTACCCCACTTTCCAGTACCGTATACACTCTTAGCATAATGCTGTATCTGTGCTCTCTGTTTAGCATACTTAACAGTATTATCTTCAGTACCATTTATGAGGTTATATTCAGGGATATCTACACCCTTAAGATTACCGTATTCATCAAATTGTAAGTTATATTTCTTTACCAAGTATGGTATAGAATACTTATTAGAATCAGGATCCACTCCAGACACATCTGAGAAATCATAAGATTTATGTCTCTTATATAACTCTTCCGCTCTACCTGAACCAGACCAGATAGATCCAGTAGCCCTTAATCTGTTAAGTAATTCTCCTCTACCCCATTTACCAGTACCCCATTTACCCTGACCAGAAGAAGGTTCAGCAGTAGGAGTACCACCTTCCCAGTTAGTAATAGGTCTTGAAGGGTCAATTCCAGGTTCTACTATGGAGTTTCCTTCACCTGGTTGCATTCCCTGTTTACCACCTCTAGCAGAAGGGTCGAAAATGTCTCCAAGATCAAATTCCTTTACAACACCGCCAGCAGAATCATAGTGCTCATACTTACCATTAGAGAGCTTACGTCCAATAACAGTAGCATGATCACCCTGTCCTTTGTTAATAGGATGACTACCATTTCTTCCATCTCCGCCTGTCTGATATAAGAAGAGAGGATTACCAGGCTTTTTAGCAAAATGATTAGCAATATAATTCTCGAAGTTAGTTTTATCCGTAGCAGAGTTACCAAAGTTAACCCATTTACCCTGAAGATCACTCTCAAGAGTTGGATTCCACCAACTAAATTGCTCATTTCTCTTAGGTTCATCTCTGTCAAGATAAGCTTTTACCATTGCTCTGGTTGCTTCGATAGTGCAGTTACCACCAGTCTGTGCATCAATATGCATGGTGTTACCATCACCAGTAAGTTTACCTTGTGTTTTGGTACCAGATCCACCTCCAGGAGAAGCTGCATCAGATCCAGGTTTTCCTCCATTTTCTCCACCAGCTTTAGAAGATCCGAATGAGAAAATAGATGCAAATGCATCATAAATTCTCTGTAATCCACCAAAGAATCCAGAGTAATTTTTACCTCCTGGAGTAGAAGCATTTCCTGCTTTACTATCAGTAGATATCTGTCCTGCCATTCCTCCAAGTTTACTGAGCTTATCTTTATATTTACCATTCAGAAGTGCCTTAAGACCAGCAGCATATTCAGCCTCGCTAGATTCATAATAATCATGCTTTTTAAGAACATTTGCAAAATCTTCAGGATTATCTGCTTTAGCAAGTTCATCCTTATATTTCTTATATACTTTATTGAAAGCCTTTTCAGCATATTCTGCATCAGACTTAAATTTAGCATAATATCCACCTTCACCACTAGGTCTAGATGGACCTTTATAATCTTCACCCATACTAGGGTACCAGGTAAATCCACCATAATTATGGCATTCTTCTTGCCATTTTGATTCTTTTATATGATCTGGACCTCCTGTTTCAAACATCATCTGAGCCCAGAAGAGTTCAGGATGCTGAGAACCTACGCTCTTTGCAAGTGTAGCTGCTATAGAACCAAATGGAGGATCTTCATCTACTGCTGAACCACGACCCCATTTACCCATACCAGCCATAGCAAGAGAGCTATGTTCTTTAAGATACTTTCCAGATACTCTCTGATTAGGAGTTCCTTCAGAATCTTGAACTATATAATTACCTTGGTCATCTTTACCAGTTACGGCAATATAATGAGGATAAGGACCATAGACTGGTTCACCTCTACCATATTTACCCATACCAGCACCAACTGATGGATCTTGACCCATCATTATCACAGGATGACCCTTATCAAGTTCGCTATCTACAGAAGATACAGGAACTTTCTTGGTAGAGAAACCTAATTTATTAGCTTCAGCATTGAAGTAACCAGGTTTTGTTCCACCATCTTTTTCTTTATATGCTAATGCATCCATAGATGCTTTAACAAGATCTCCAGAACCTCTACCAAATTTGTCTTTACCAAGAGCAGAGGCTACATTCATAAGAGCAGCAGGACCACAGGCTGAATCACCAATAGTCTGTTTCTGAGTATCACCAGATACATTGAAAGGAATATCAGAAATGCTAGGATCCTTTTGAGAATAGAATCCACCCATTCCATAAGTAGGATCAGCAGGTCCAAGCTTTCCAAAACCAAAGAAAGATTTAACTCCTTTAGCAACATTAGAGAGTTTCTCTTTTGCCCAACCTACTGCACCAGCAGCTTTCCTACCAACGTAAGAATTAGCAATACTGTTCTTCATAGAGGAGAACCAGTCTCCATTTTCTTCTTTAGCTGCACTATTTTCAGCTTTGAAGTAATCGCTCTGCACTCCAGCAGCCATACCTGCTTGTTCTGATTGAGCAGTCTTTATTGCATCATTAAGATCTTTAGCTACTTTATCAGAAGCACCAAGTATTTCACCAAGAGTTTCTTTACCTACAGCAATGATGTCAGAACCTTCAAGTACATATCCAACTGGTGTACATCCACAGAAAGCTTCAGCTATACCAGAAATGAATCTCATACCAACAGTAGGTTCAACGCCATCTTCTAATTCAAAGTTTTCAGCAGCATTTGTAACACCCTGAGAGAACCAGAATGCAATCTCACCAGTAGCAAGAACAGCAGTACCAACACCAAATGTACCAGCACCAGCAGCAGCTTCTGCTGAATTAAATCCTGCTTTTATAGCAATCTTCTCAGCAATTTTTGCAAGTTTTTCAGGTTTGGTTACTCTAGCAAGAATCTTATCAAAGAATGCTTTCATCTTATCAGCAGAAATCTTAGGAGCTTTATCTACGATAAAGTTAGCCACAGACTTCATCTTATCGATTACTTGATCTTTGACTTGCTCTATATAACCACCAACTGCTTTACCAACTTTAGAATTCTTAACAGTACCCCAAGCAGAAGAAGCAGCATCTTTTGCAGCCTGACCAGCAGAACGGAGTTTATCTGTACCCCAGTCGATGCCTGCTTGAATCTTCTGTTTAGCAGAATCAAAGAATCCAGAACTTCTGTTAGATTCAGGAGTATTAGGAGTATCTACTCTATTAGGGTTATTTTCATTCTTCTTCCAAAGTTCCCTAATATCATTTGCATCACTTGCCATGCTTACAGCTTCAGCAACTCCTAAACCCTTTGAAGCATAGTCTACAAAATCACTTTCATCACCAGTATCTTCATAATCTCCAGTAGACTCATCACTAAAGTCTCCAAGATCTACATCGTCAAAATCATCATCGAATGATTCATTACCAGTGCTAAAGAGATCAAACCCAGTTCCGATTGTACTATTCAACCCTGCAAGTCCAATAAGAGGATTACCGAGTCCATATGCTCCACGACCAAAGCGTGTAACTCTACGTCCTTTTCCTTTTATTTTACTACCACTACTTTTAGCTTTATCGCCACCTAATCCTCCAAGTTTTTCAGCGGCAGAAGTCATACCAATCTTAGTGAGCAGTTTACCAAAGAATCTTATAGCAGTCTTTCCAAAGGTCTTTCCAAGATTGAAGATTCCTTTAATTCCTTTATATATTCCTTTACCAATCTTAAGTGAAGAATCGAAAAGCTTCTTTATACCAGTAGCCAGAGCTCCAAGCATTCCAAGAAGTCCCATTCCTCCACCAGATTTTTCTTCACTAGGACCAGAGGATTTTATTCTAGTATTATCACGAATCTCTTCTAATACAGAAAGTATACTAGACTGAGTGTTATCTCGATTAGCAATAGCATTCTTGATATTTACGTTATCTTTAGTATTAGCAAGAGTATAATCACCAGACATGGATTTCTTGTAAATCATTGGTCCATAGTCTGTATTTACTACCTTCTCGCCATTATTTTCTCCCTCTTCGCCATTATCTCCAGCTTTCTTTTCAAGGGATCTCTTAAGAGCACTATATCCACTACTAACAGCATCAGCAGTAGTTCCAACAGGATTGGAAACCAAGTTATTAACAAACTTACCAGCTTTATAGATTCCACTAGCAACAGATTTTGCTCCTTTGAATACTGCACTATTACGTACAGCATCAATACCAGATTTAGCAGTAGAGACAATCTTTTCACCCTTAGAAAGGATATTAAGACCAGCCTTTGCTAAACCACCAAATGCATGTGAACCAATAGTAACAACAGGACTATTGATAATAGCTTCACCTATAGCTCCAGTAATATCTGAACCATGTACAAAACGTCCAACGTTATCTATACCATGAACTACATCGAAAAGTCTGCTAGCAGAACCAGCAGTATTTTCTCCTCTTTCCTGATCACCGTTCTCTCCACGTCCAATAGATGCATTTCTAGTTCTTCTCTCCATTCCTCTACGGAAATCTTCACCGAGTTCTCTATCAAGAATTCTATTAACGTCAGATGTGTCAGCATCAGAAAGTAATCCATTCTTATGACGAGCATAAACCTCATATAAAGCTTCAGCATCAGCATCAGGGAGATACTCATCCCTAATTCTGATCATATTATCAAGAACTTCCTTCCTTACAGCAAGAAACTTCTGTGCATCTCCATTTTCATCTGTAAGACGATAAATAGGAACGTTATTATCAAGAAGAATATTGAGATTTGTAGATGCTCTATCGCCACCAAGTTGACGATTACACTTAAGGATAGCAACAATGTCATCTTCTTTAAGATTGAAACCAAGTTCAAATGTCTTAATGAGAGCCTTAAACTCTTTATCAGGAGTTCCAATAAGAAGATTAATCTGACCAGGAGTGAGGTTAAGTTTATTAACTTCTCCAAGTCTACGAATTCTTTCAGCCTTCTCAGGAGTATTAGGATTCCTAGAATTGTTAATAAGAACATCTCTATTCTCATCAGATACTACATACTCAGCAATATCTTCTTCAGAAAGATTTCTTCCTCTAGTAAAGGCTGACATTACAGACTCATTTATTGCATTAGAGTCAGCATCAATATCTCTGTCATAATTGTCTCTATACAAGGAGGTAGAGTCTCTCTGCATATCATAAGCCATTCTCTGACTAGGCTTAAGGCTAGAAAGATCACCTGACTGTATTCCTCTTAAAACATCAAGTCTATCTCTAATCTCAGTAAGCAAATCAGTTTGCATCTTAAGCTCAGAGTTAGAATCAAGCTGTGCTTTAAGTTCTTCAGATCCAGTACCAATTTCTTCTTCATCAGTCTTAGCTGATCTAATATCAGTCTTAAGCTGAGCACGAAGCTTATGGATATTACTCTCATTAACCTCAAACCCAAATGACTCAGAAAGCTTAGAATACATATCTTCTGTCTGTGCAGAAGAATCTCCAAAGTTATCTATATCAGACATACGATTTGTATGACCTTCAATAGATTCGATAATACTTCTCTTTTCGTCTTGAGGAAGTCTTAAACCCATTACATATTCATGGGCTTCTTCAATCTTACCATCCTTTACAAGTTTGATAAGTTTCTTTCTCTCTATAGGAAGAATATGATGATTAGCCTTGATTTCGCTATTGAATCTGTTAGACTCTTTCTTTCTTTCATCTTCAATATTGCGATTGCTATCAAGCATCATATCAATATTACCAAGCTGACGTTCTAATTCCATGGAATTCATTCCAGCCAGCTTCTGATTCATTTCTTTATACTTATAGCCATCTATTCCTCTATCATTCATAAAGGATAACTGTTCATCTGAACTCATGAAGTCTCCAGCATTACCAGACTGAATTAACCTCTGTCTAGTCCAATCTCCAGCCATTCCAATGAGTTTAGAAGGAGCTGAAATTATACCAGCAACTCCATTCTTAAGGAATCCTCCAGCTTTTCCTAACCATCTACCAAGAGGAGTTCTCTGCATTACTGCTTGCATCAGAGACATTCCATAATCTTTGATAGGAGTAAGAATCTTGTTAATTCCAACTGAGAAAGCAGAACCAATGGCACTAAACATCTTGTTTACACCAAGCTGAAGAACCTTAGTAAATGGTGCTACAGATCTAGCAACAGGTCCAACAAGATCTTCTTTGATGTAACGAGTAAAGGCTCCAGAGATTTTATTACCTAAACCTTTAATAGGATCTGTAATAGCATCTCTAATAGAACCTACTAAACCACCGTGTCTCTTACCTTCTTTATCCTTAGGACCAAGAATAGCATCTTTAAATGAATCAGTAGTAGAAATAAGTCCAAGTCCTGCACCAGCAGCTAAGCCACCAAGAAGTCCAAGAGGACCAAATACAGGTAAAGATCCACCAAGTAAGCCAAATAATGCACCAGTACCTGCTCCTGCAAATATCTGAGGAGCCGCTTTCTTAAGTTTCTCTTTAGCATGAGGACCAATTAATCCATCTTTACCAAAGAGAACATTGCTTGCTTCTTCATTGTTCTTAACAAAAGCTGCTGCTCCACCAATCATAAGTCCAGGAATAGGACCAAGACCGGTAAGCAATCCTGCTATAGAACCAATAGAACCGAAAAGTTTTACATCAGGCATATACTTCTTCAGCATATCCTGTGTATCTTTAGAGATGAAACCATCATCTTTTCGTTCACCATTTTCATCTCTAGCACCAAACAACCAGTCAGACATAGTGTCAGACTTGTTTGCTACATTAAGTCCTGCTCCAACAAGAGCTCCAAGGAAAGGAGCACCCATAACAAGACCAGGAATAAATCCCATCATACCACCAGATACAGCATAAGGCATTGCATTGATGGTTTCTTTCTTTACTTGCTCTAACTTCTCTTTGGTCTTCTTAGGATCAGAACCATATAAGAAGTTTTCTGTAACAGCACTAAACCCATCTCTAAGAGCGTCCATAGCCTGTCTAGACATAGGTTTATTATTTCCATCCTTTTCAGGATCGTATTTCATTTTATCGGTGATCCAATTGAATGCTCCACCTAAACTTGTTCTTGTTAAAGAACCTAAGATATTACCAGTACTACCCTTTTTGAGCTGACTAGCCTTAGTGATCTCGCTTTCCCTCAACCACTTACCATCAATATTGACGAAAGTTTCTTTGGTTTCTAAGTCTACGAGTCTAGTAACACCGTCATCTCCAGGAACTTCTTGGAATCTTTCTGCATTCTTTGAATCAATATCATTTCTAGTGGTAACTTCTCTTAGGAACTGCTTACCATTGATATTCTTAGTATAAGTCTGGGAAAGATCGTTATACCACCAACCATCTTCTCCTTCTTTATATCTATGCTCTTTAAGAGTATCATCAGAGAATATAGGCTGTGGATTGCCTGTACCATAAGCATACTGTCCTTCAAAGTTGAAGTTTGGATACTGCTTTCTAAGTTTTGCAATGAGTGCATTCTCTCTAGCAGCATCTTCTTCCATATGAGAAGTAGGAATAACTTGCTCATCCTTAGACAGGAAATACAAACCAGTCTTAGGAACAACACCACCGGTAGCAAACTGTCCATTGGCAATAAGATTATTGATATTTTCTCTAGTTCTTGAAGGGCTAACTGCTAAAAGATTATTAATCTCACTATTTCCAAGATTCTCTCTTTCCTCTTTTATTTTATCTGCAGCATTTTTACGTGCTTCAATTTCTTTATATTTTTCATTAACTGAAAATGAAGTTATTCCATCCTCGCCTAAAATATTTCTTCTGAATGTATTATATTGATCTTTAGATATTTCCCCAGATTTAAGCATATCACTAAGTTCTTTGATTTTAGCAAATTTTCCTTTAGTGATAGACTTCTGTTCATTATATTCTCTTTCTGCTCTTTCAGAAAGATAACGCTGTGCTTTTTCTTCTTGGAAACTCCTATATCTATCTTTTTTCTTTTTCTTATTATTTTCAAGATTAGTAAGAGAATCTTTCATAGTACGCTGTATTTCATCGTACTTATTATTTATCTTTGCTGTTTCATCAACTGAAAGCTTAAATCTTTCTGTTTTAGAGAAATTCTTGATAAGCATTCTCTTAAGAACATTACCAAGAGATTTATCTATTCTATCTTCTTCAACAGCATTATCTATTAGCCGTTCTGCATATTCTACATTGGAAATTTCTTTTGTCTGGTTATTAGGGTCTAGATAAGATCCATCAAATTTAAGAGCGGTTCTAATCGTGGAGATAAGTTGATCTATGATTGTCTTATCTTGATCAGAAATTTCTCCTCTATCTTTTCTATTTTTTATCATATTGGAGATAGAAGTAAATTGATTTTCAATATCTTTAACTCGATCTACATTAGATCGATTTTCTAAACCATGACCTATGGCACTTTCTCCACCGATTTCATAAAGTCTCTGTATTCTTGATTGAATATCAGAAGCTTTCTTTGAATCAAGGTTATTAAGTTCCTTCTTAGCAGCATTATACAGATTTCTAGCTTCTATGTATTCTCTCTTTACACGATTTTCAGATCTAGACCAATGCTGGTTATATATCTCATCCATCGTAAGAGGTACAGGAGCTGGAGCTGGTGTTGTTCTAGAAGAAGGAGTTTCTTCTTCCTCTTTAGGAGGCTGATTAATCTTCTCTTCTACAGATTCTCTAAGGTTTAGAAGAGTATTCTGTACATCTTCATTGATCTTATTAAGGAAACCAGAGAGAAGTCCGCCTTCTCTTTCACCGTCTTCTCCTTTAGAACCAACGATCTTATCCCTGAGAGTTAATGCTCCCTTATATGGATTAAATCCTGTGTATTTCTCAATAGCATTACCAGCAGCTTCCCATGCTGATTCACCACCGAATTTATCTTTAAGCTTCTGAAGGATTTCTTCATCGATCCATTTATTGAAATGCTTAAATTCCTTCTTAAGCTCATTCTTCATATAACCAAACATACCAGTTATACGGTTGCCTTGGTCATCAGTTTCGTTGGCATCTTTAGAGAAGAAGAAGTCATAGATGTGCTCATCTGCTTTAGCTATAACACCGGCAAGAGCATCAGTA
>CAYYEN010000087.1:0-8942 GCA_964470795.1 uncultured Spirochaetaceae bacterium
ATCTTTTTATGAGCTTAGTATGAATTCTGATGTTGTTAAGTATAATGATTACCCATCCTTTAAACTTACTCCTGGTAAGAAGACTCTGATAGGAGTTCTTGCAGATGAAGATATTTATATACTAAGTATTTTGTTCAATGGGACTGATATTGAGCTGAATGTGGAAAGAAAGAATATCATGTTCGACTTTACTTATAAATGGGAAAAAGAAAACGCAGAACGCACTTTGAAGAAATTAATTGAATCAAGAGAAAAATCAAATCTTGTTTTAAAAGATTCAACACATAGTGTAGAAGACAGTCCATTTGCTATACTGAAAAATATGAAGTTCGACTAAAATTGAAATTTCACACAAGAATTCCCGAAGGCACAATGCCTTCGGGATTCTTTTTTGTCGATTTATCGCTCAATCAGGTATTGTAGGAGATAGCACTCATGCTAACCTGAGGACCAGGCAGAGCATCAGGAGCAGGCATATCAGACAAAGACTTGTAAGCGAACTTCATCTGCTCAACAATGAGTCGATTCTCGCTATTAAGCCAATCAAGCATAGCCTGTGCCTTCTGAGTAACCAATGGATTAGTAATGGCATAACCATTAAAGGAAAGGTTTACATCCTGCCATTCGATCTGACCTTTCTCCTGATTATACTGATCAAGCTGACACTCAGTGAACTGACAGCCAGTCAGGAAGAAAGCCTTCTCGATATAGCGAATGGTATTATCCGTTACGAAATACAAGAACTCGAAAATCTCATTCTCGTAGCCATCTTCAATAACGGACTGCTCACCACGAGGCTTAAGCAAACCATTGTAACGTTTTGCCTGAGTGGTTGGATCCTTGATTCCGCGGAGATAGAGCTCCATGAAGCGTGCAAAGAGTGAACCCTTACGCTCCTGGAACTTCATGGAATACTTAGAATTAGCCTCCCAGTTTACCTTAGTGATTACATCCAACTTCTGATTACCGTTAGTAATCTCCTGAGTTTCAGCACTCATATTATTAATGCCATCTAAGTTACGGAAATCATACTCAAGAACATGAACAAAGTTCTGACAAAGAAGCTTGTACTGGTCGTTACCAACCTCAGCCAGCTTCTTAATCATCTCAGGAATCTTAACAACGATAAGGAATGGATATCCCTTCTCATACATGTTGAACTGCTTGAGATTTGTGAAATCAATAACACCACGACCAAGAGTATACTTAGTAAAGTCAGGAACGTCTACCATACCCTGAAACATGTTATCAACTGTAGCCATTTATATATTCCCTCCTTTCTTAATAACTGGTACTACTACCAGTATTCAAGGCAATTGAGTCCTCATAACCGGAACCATTGGTCTTAAGAACCGCGATACGGAAGAACTCATCCTCGATATGGTTATAGAAGCGTACGTAAATGTAAGCGTAATAAATCTTATTGTTCTCGTAGTTAGCATCCTTTGCATATACCAGCTCAAGAGTCTGATAATTACCAGAATGCTTTTCAAGAACGGCGTTAACATCGTTCTGATAATCAGAAAGATCCTTCGTTGTAATCCAACGATAGCGATTCTTAGGACACCACATACGAACATCACGCATGATTGCCTGCAAGTTCAGCACATTGTTGATCCAAGTAAGCTGAGTATTTCTAGTCTGAGAAGTAAACTCTGCCTCCATGGACAAAGTGCCATTGTAGTAAACTGCATAGTTGATACGGTTATCCTTGAACCACTGAACCTGATCAGTACCAGGAACATTCTTAGGATTGAAGTTTACAGAACCTTCAATAATCTCATTACTTGTCCATGCCACTTTGAATGGAATACCAGAAAATGGACGAGAAACACCATTCAAGAAATGGTTAACGAATCTATTAATCAAAGAATAGGTTGCTGTAACAGTAATAGGTTTATAAGAGAAAGGATCCTCAATATCCCAAGAGTTGTGATAAGTAGCACAGAAACGGGATTTAAGGTTTACTGTGTTTGCATACTGAATCTGACCAAGAGATGTAAGGCCAAGACCCATATCACGGAAATAGAAGCAGTCCTGACGGAATTCAACCAGATCCTCAATAGCACGCTTAACAGGTTCAGGATAATTCTGATCAAAGATAGCATCAATACGATAATTATCAAGATCATAGATCTCATCATAGTTTCTTACATCAGAAGAACCATTGAATGCTTCTACCAGTCTTGCTGTGTAGGTAACAGATTCTAATGGAGAATCACCAAAATCACCATTGTCACCATTCAGCAGAGCAATACCCTGAGAGAAGTCGATACTTGCGGTGGAGATCTGAATCTTATCGTACTGCTCCATGTTTTCATCAAGAGCATTAAGAATATCAGAATTGATGAAGTCATCAGAAGTAATACCAGCAATAAATGCAACATTCTCAGAGAATGCACGAAGCTGTCTATCAAACTGACGGCAACGAATCTGAAGACCATACTTTCTAACAATGTTAGAAATAGACAGGTTAACCTTGTTCTCATCAATGTCCTGATTAAAGCTGAAAGCATAGTTCTCAAGCTTTCTACCTTCCTCATATACCTTGAGGATATACTTCATGAAGTCAATAGGACGGCCACGGGACCAGTCTGCCTCCAGAACAATCTTCTTATTGGAAACACCACGACCGTTATCTGTCAGAATGAACAGTGGGTAATAGCCCTCAGTACCATCTGTAGGATAAACATTTCTAGGATCAGGTGCTACGGACTGGCAATAGGTATCGAAAGCAGTTGCAAATGCATCCGGATCATTACCAGCAATAGAGAGAACAGATGCCTCGTATGTGATCATTGCAACGGACTTGTATACCAATGGATCAGGGAGAGAAGGATCTGCCAAACTAGAGTTGGTAGTAATACCTCCACCTACCATGTAATACTGGTATATAGGATCTCCTGTTGCGGAATAACCAGCAATATCAGGAACATTTTCCTTTTTCACACGAGCTGCAATACAGATGTGAGCAAGCTTACTGTCAGTAGCAACGATTCTCTTACAATCAGCAAGACCTCCAGAGTTTACACAGCTTGCAGTACCAAGTAAAGGCTGACCATGCTTCTGGAAAATGGTTTTCTTATTAGTGATATACAGTGCTTCTACTGTATTCCTATCAAGATTACGCTTATACTCTTCTGGACCTTTATCTGAGCTAAAAGCAAAGAAGAGTCTAGGTTTATCTTCAGGCACTACGCCAGTCTGCTCTCGAGTTTCGATGTCAGAATAGTCTTCAATAGCAAATATTGTACGACCCATTATCTTTTCCTCCTTTAAAAAAATTTTTATGGTTATCCATCTAAGTGATTGAGCGAAATGGGTAACTTTAATAGTATGTTTGAGCAACCTCATGGCAAAAGGATACCCTGAACCTTAAGTGGTTCAGGGAAAGATAATGATATATATATATTCAATATTATGGTTTTACTAATATCACGAAAGAAATTTCACTGAATGTATTCTTAAGACCGTATAATTCAATATCAAGTATCTGATCTTTAAATGACTGTTGAATAAGTTGTTCATTGTGGATGGTCTTATCATACCAGAATCTAGAGCGTCCATTATATATTCTCTTCTGGTGACTTATTGTAGATGCTCCATGTGTTTCTTCTAATTGTGGTGTCATAACTGGATTATACATATCAATCACCTGTCATAACTTTCTCAAGAGGGTTATCAACCTTCTTGTCATTCATCATAGCATTTACTATAGACTGAGTGAAGTTGTCAGATGTAAATGCAGAATACGGACTAATAATACGTGAAAGTTCTCTAACACCAAGAAGATTATATGCTGTCATATCCTTATATGCACCAAGTCTAAATGGTTTATCCTGATCATTGATATCTCTACAGTTCTCTGATAGCATTATACCAAAGAGCTGTGCTGATACATTGTAGTTATATCCATTGACTTCAATGTTCTTCATAAAGTACTTCCAGATCTTATCATAAGGAACAACATTAAGAAGATTTCCTGTGATAAGAACGAGATTAATGAAGTCCTCAACATTCTCAATCTCTTGAGGAACACGTGTATCTACTATGATAGCATCACCTTTTACATAGTGAAGAACTCTATAATCTTGCTCAGGAGTATTCTTGGTAAGTTTAACTCCTTTGAGTTTATCAATACTACCAGGCTTAGTAAGAAATCTAGTTGGTTCGTGCATGATTTTCATATTACCACGTTTGTTAGTTTTAGTATCTACTAAGCAGTATGGAACAAGACCAAAGATATTCTGAAATTCACCGGCACTAAAAGCCAGTTTTAAAGAATACATCTTCTCAGGGATGAATACTTGCATCTCTCCAGTACCATTGAAGAGTACAGCATTCCCATCTTTCTTAAGAAATGCTGGTAATGGCATCTAAATCACCTCTATCTTCATTGACTTGATTTCCATATAATTCTTCTTTTGAAGGTCTACGAACTACTACATTCTTGAGATTATTCTTATAAACTTCTTCTTTTTCTGCTTTTGCTTTCTGTAAAAGTTCAAGGACTACTTGATAGTTGCTATCATGAGAAAAGTCTCTTATGTAATCTTTGTTAGCAAAATCTTCATAGTGATTAACACTAAGAGTTGCACCATACTTCTTAATCAGAATCTTAGCATTCTCCCAAGAATGTGTTGAACACATTTCAAGAAGACAATTATTGACTCTTGTCTCTATAATAAGTCTTCTTTCTTTAGGAAGTTCTTTTCTCTCTTTCTTTTTTGGGAGAAAAGCAAGATAGTGATTATATGCCTTTATGAATTTTCCTCTTGCTGCTCTCAAAAGAAGACCAAATTCTTTCGTTCTTTTAAAAACGTTTGTAGTTTTTATTGCATTATCCACGGTGATGATAGCCATTTCTGCTTTATCATGATCTCTAAAAGAGATACTAAAGATAGTATCCACAAGATCAATAAGTTTTCTATCAGTAAGAAGATTACACTCATCAAGAATACTAAGAAGTGTTTTAGCATCATAGATAGCTATTTCAGCTTCAGTATCACAATCAAGCCATTCAGCCCAATAATCAAGGAAAGCAGGGCTGAGGTTACTATCTGAAGAATGTTTGTATATGAAAACAAGTTCTTCTCTAAAGAAAGAAGGAAGTCTTATCATCATATCATGTTCATCATACTTACAAATATCAGGTTTCTTATCTTTTTTAGGATTTCCAAATCTATCGAAGTACTCTCTAATCCAAGTAGTTTTTCCTTCTCTCTCAAGAATATCCATCTTATGCTCAATAGACTTATCAAAATCATAGAATGATTCTATCATATTTATCACTCCTTTTTAGATTGTAATTCAGAATAATAAAATAACCCAGAGCAATATTGCTCTGGGTTTATTATTAAAGATTAGCAGTACCGATATTACTTCCAATTCCTTTTTGACTATCATTGAAGATAATCAAACCATCCCAATCGAATGCAGCATCTTGAGGAAGGTTCTTCTCATACAGGAATTTCTCCCAGTCTTTATTAGTAACTAACTTTTCTTTCTCAGAAGCAGTAACCATGTAAGACTTATCAAGAATCCTAATGCCAGAATTAAGTATAGCATTAATGTCTACATCGCCACCAAAATCAGATCTAGGATAAATATATCCATCTCCTATAGTGACTTTACCACCAATATCTATACCACCTTTGTAAACTCCACCTTTAACAGTAGTATGCACATAAGCAGCTCCTACTTTCATGCCGCCAGACATAACCCCTCCAATAAGTGTACCACCTGAAGAGGTTCCTCCATTAGAGAAGAATTGTCCTTCTACTACATACCAATTGCCATTAGAGTTCACAATTGCTTTATCTCCAGTAACATTACCACCAGTTGCTGTACCACCAGTAGTGACATCATCAACTGTAGTACCACCAGTAGTAACTATTTCTTCACCAGATCTAGTAGGATTGATGATTATAGCATACTGGAAATTTGTATCTACAAGTGTACCGTTATATACAGTAGAATCAGTAACAGTACATTCAGAAATACAACCTTCTGTAATTGTACAACCAGTCAGTGTATTAGCAATAGTATCCAGATTACCTCCTGTAACCTTACCAGTAAGGAATTTACCATCTGTAATACTACCACCAATAATCATTCCATTTTCTACAATCACAGTATTATTAGATCCATTGGTACCTTTTGAGCAACCTCCATTACCAAATGAATAGTATTTATCGTTTGGATCTTTAGAGGTATCAATCTCACCAGCTAGAACTTTGGCACTAATAATAGTTTCACCGTCAGTATCATAGACAAGATCAGAAAGGTTCACATTGTTGATAGTTCCATATACATTACAAGCATGAGTAGTTGCATTTATAATAACAGAGTTATCATCATCCATGCCTTTCACATATACTTTACAATATCGAATGTTTGTAGTAGGAATCTTAACCTGTAATGCTTGATACTTAGTAGATACATCTACTGTTATAATCCATTCAGCAACCTGAGTAGCAGCTCTAGAGCTTACAGAGAAGTGTCTAGAAGCACCAGCAATTACACCAATAACCTGCTTAAGTTCCCCACCGTCAAGGTATATGATCTTGTAAGGGATTCCAGGAGACAGAGCAGTTCTATAATTAAGCTTATCATTAGAATACTTAAAAACCAGTCCTATACGAGTGACTGGTACAGCTTCAACTTCAATAAGCGTAACAGGAAAATCCGAAACCGTAGTAATCATCTTAAGTAACCTCCTTATAGAAAATTACTTAGATGTCCGACGGGCCTTCTTTCCTTTCTTCTTGACATACTTCTGTTCAGGGAAGTCAGGATCAGGGAATATCTCCTTAGTCTTCTCAAAGAAAGCATCAAGATAACCACGACGTTTTACAGAGAATTCAACATTGTCTTTTTCTAAGTCTGTATTCTCAGCAGAAGCAAGAGAACGAACATTGAACAGTGAAGAATACATATACATCATCATATATTTATCATCGGTAGTAGCAAATCTACACTTATAAATTAAGAATAAGACAAGCAACTCACGACGCCAAGGTTCCATTTCAGGATAGATAGCTTTAAGATCTGTAACCATAAACCTAACTGAAACGTTCTTAACAATAATCTTATTGATTACATAATCAAAGTCATCACAAAGCTTATTTGCTTTCTTACGTAGCAGCTTTACTATCTTTCCAACAAAACTCTTATCGTCAAACATAGCCATCAGAGGTTCAAGAGTGTAGGAATCAGTAAATGCTTTAGATACTAAAAGCATATTAGCTTTCTTCTCAGGGTCTGTTTCCTGCTCAGCTTTCTCCTTGAGTTTGATTTCATAGGTATCTCTTAAAGCTTCTCCATAGAAATCCATGAACTCAGGAATATTCATAGCTCTTGCAATTTCATCCTGAATATCTTTAATTTCCTTATCCATTGAAATCTCGCTACCAAAGGCAAGTACCATTTCTCTAGCAAGGAAAACAATCTGGTTATCACTAAATCCCATAGCCTTACCATCATCAAGGATATATTTCTTAATAGATTCAGGAAGACGAGGAATTGGATTAAGCTTAGGATCATTCTTTACATCTATAGAGAGTTTGTAAAGATTCATAATCTCTTCAGTAGTCAGATCCTCAAGACTTACTTTAGTAGGGTCAAGAATAGGAATAGGATTTCCTTCTTCATCTACTGGAACTTCAGGAGCTGGAGGTTCTGAGAGAATGATTTCATTCTTAGCTGCATTAGAGTAAGTAACGCTTGTATTCTTAGACGACTCCTGTTCATCAACGGTAGATTTTTCTTCTGTATCAGCTTCTGCAAGATCTTCTACTGTACAAGTAGTAACATCTTCTAATTCAGTTTCTTTTTCTGTATCTTTAAGTTCGTTCATTTTGTTTCCTCCACTTTAATTCTTGGAATTGTAATCTTTCCAGTCTTAAATTCATTATCCTTTCTATGACAACAAGGACACTCATTGTTAATGATTCCTGTAAAGCCACATACAGGATCTCTATCTACTGGATGATTAATAGAGAAATAGCCCATATCAGCATCATGCATAGCACGAACAAGACGTTCAAATGCTTCTACATTCTTAGTCAGATCACCCTGGCATTCTATATATGCTATATGACCTGCGTTACATAAAGCATGATAAGGAGCTTCAATCCTAATCTTATCTATTGCTTTGATATCATAATATACTGGAACATGATTAGAGTTAGTCATATAATCTCTATCAGTTACACCAGGAATTATACCAAAACGTTTCTGATTTGCTCTCTGGAACTGTCCAGCAGTAGACTCTGCAGGAGTGGCAAAACAAGACCAATTCCAGTGTTCTTTCTTAGCATACTCATCAGTCTTAGCACGGAGATGACCAACAATCTCCAGACCGAGTTTCTGAGCTTCTTCACTCTCACCATGATGCTTTCCAATAAGAGCAACTAAGCATTCAGCCAACCCACAGAAACCAATAGAATAACTAGCATGCTTAAGCACATCCTTTATGGAATCATTAGGCTTAAGATTCTCGGATCCCATCCATACTCCCTGTCCCATAAGAAATGGGAAGTTGTATACATGCTTTTTAGCAATAATCTTAAATCTCTCAATAAGATAATCATGAGAGATCTGAATATACTTATCAAACAGTTTATAGAACTTCTTTAAGTCACCATTAGCTTCTAATGCAAGCATCGGAAGATTAATAGTAACAAAAGCAAAGTTGCCACGACTACCAGACTCTTCTTCTCCATTCACATTAGACATAACTCTCGTCCTGCATCCCATGGTTGCTACATATGAGTTATAATCTCCTTTTTTGTAATAAGGTTTATTGAATGAGGAGTCGAGAGAGAGAAAATTCTTTAATACCCTCGGTTTCCCGATATTTATTAGGGGAATAGACTATCTCATACCTTTCGGTTCTTCACACATCAAAGAAAGGACTTTCACCTTTCCCTTACTCCCAT
>CAYYEN010000088.1:0-8937 GCA_964470795.1 uncultured Spirochaetaceae bacterium
TGCCTTTAAAACAACTACTTTTGATTTCCTTGTTATTGATGAAGCGCAAGCGATAAAGAATATGACCGGTCAAAATAAAGCAGTAAATGCTTTAAAGACTAATCATCGCCTCGCTTTAACCGGTACACCGATAGAGAATAATTTAGGAGACCTTTATTCTATCTTTAGTTTCTTAAATCCAGGAATGTTAGGCTCTAAAAAAGAATTTGCCTCTATTAGTAAACTAATGGCTGAGCAAAAGTCTTATTCAAAACTCAGAGAAGCGATAAGGCCGTTCATTTTGCGTCGTATGAAGAGCGATAAGAGTATTGTAAAAGATTTACCTGAAAAGATAGTTGTTAAAGAATATCCAGTACTGACAAGTTATCAACGAGAGCTCTATTTGAAAACGGTTATTGAAGTTGAAGAGGCAATTGAAAAAGTTGACGGAATTGCACGACGTGGTTTAGTACTTAATACAATTATGAAACTGAAGCAGATTTGTAATCATCCAAGCCAATACTCTGGTGTAGAAGAATATAAAATTGAACAAAGTGGTAAGTTTGAGCTCTTAAAAGAACTTACTTCTAAGATCTTTGCCCGTCATGATAGAGTCTTAATTTTTACTCAATTTACTGAAATAATACCAGCAATTAAAGAGCTGTTAGAAACTGTTGTAAAAGCAAAAGGGCTAGTACTAACCGGTTCTACTAAAGCCAGTCAACGTAATGAGATAGTTAAAGAATTTAATGGAGAAAAATATGTGCCTTTCTTAATCCTTTCGCTAAAGGCTGGAGGAGTTGGACTTAACTTAACTTCAGCTAATAATGTTATACATTTTGATCGCTGGTGGAACCCTGCAGTTGAAAATCAAGCAACTGATAGAGCTTTTAGGATTGGACAAAAGAGAGATGTTGTTGTACACACTTTTGTAACTAGTGGTACAATTGAAGAAAAGATAGATGAGCTGCTCTTTCATAAACAATCGTTATCAGATGAAATATTAGCAAATGATACTGAAGATGTTAAGTTAAGTGAGCTTTCTAATAAAGAATTTATTGACCTTATAAGGTTAGGAGGACTGTATAAATGAGTTATGGGTATTATAAACAAGGCCCTTCTGTTGCTGAAAAACGAGTAAAAGCACAAAAGTGGATAGCCTCGCAGCTAAGGAAAAAAGTAGATATAACACCAGTAGAAGAGGGGTGTAAACCAGGAACTACTTGGTGGGGAAAAGCTTGGTGTAACAACTTAGAGCGGTATGCAGATTTTTCTAACCGTGTTACTCGTGGCCGCTCTTATGTTAAAAATGGGTTTGTAGTAGATTTTAAATTTGTCAATGGTATTATTGTTGCAAAAGTGCTTGGAAGTAGAGCTAAACCGTATGATGTTCAAGTAGTTATTGAAGACTTGAGTGAAGAGAAACTTCAACTTGTTGAAAAGCAATGTACTCAAAAACTCGATTCCCTTGAAACCTTGTTATCTGGTAAATTTCCGGAAGACTTAAAAACGGTTTACTTTGAATACCTATTTCCAACTCCAAGAGAAATAAAATTCTATTGTTCCTGCCCCGATAGCGCTTACATGTGTAAACATGTATCTGCAGTACTGTATGCAATTGCTTGTAGAGTAGATAGCGATCCGCTCTTCTTCTTTGCTCTTCGTGGTATCGATACTGCTAAACTACTTGCAAAAAGTATTGACGATAAAGTAGAAGATTTACTCTCTAATGCGACAAAAACCTCTAAGAGAGCCCTAGCAGATGAGGATACAGATAAACTCTTTGGACTTTAAGAAAGGTATATAGTAATTACTTAAAAATCGCTAAATAGGGCCTCCTTATCTTTTCAGATTTGGAGGTCTCCTTTTTTATCAATATAAAATAGAAGTATATTACGTTAAAGTGGAGTTATTGCAACTTAAAATGCAATAATTGCAATATTAGCTGCGATAACGCCCATTTTTCTAAAAACTTAAAGCTTTAGTCTTTAAACATGGGGCGCGACATTTTCCTCTTATTTTGATTGACAGAAATCTAATATAGTGTGATTATTAATTAAGTGCGTTATCGTTAACGCAAGTAAAAATATAAGAGGTAATTATGAGTTATAAATTTTATTTTGCAGCAGGAAGCCAAGATTTATATGGCGAGGAATGTTTAGCACATGTCAAAGCACATGCAGAGGAAATCGTTAAATATTTAAATAAAGAAGCAAATCTTCCTTATGAAATTGTTTATAAACCAACACTTTTAACTGAAGACGGTATTTATCGTTTCTTTAAAGAAGCAGATAATGATGAGGAGTGTATTGGAACAATTGTATGGATGCATACTTTCTCTCCAGCTAAGAACTGGATTAAAGGATTAAAAGTTGCCTCTAAACCTATTTGTCACTTACATACACAATATAATGTTGAAATTCCATTTTCTACCATTGATATGGATTTCATGAATGAAAACCAAAGTGCTCATGGAGACCGTGAATTTGGCCACATCATGAGCCGTATGAATATTGTCAGAGAAATTATAGTAGGACACTGGAAGAGCGCGGAAGTACAAAAGAAATTAGCTTCTTGGATGCGAACTGCGGTTGGTATTGTTGAGTCTAACAAGGTAAGAGTTTGTCGCTTTGCTGATAACATGAGAGGGGTTGCTGTTACAGAAGGCGATAAAGTAGAAGCTGCACTTAAGTTTGGTTGGACAGTGGATGCTTATCCTATAAACGAAGTAGTTGAATATGTAAATGCGGTAAGCAATAGTGATATTAAAGTGTTAACTGATGAGTATTATTCAAAGTATAAGATTTTACTTGAAGGCCGAGAGGAAGCTGAGTTTAGAAAGCATGTTGAAGTTCAAGCAGGGATTGAACTTGGATTTGAACGCTTTTTAACCGAGAAAAACTATAATGCAATTGTTACTCACTTTGGAGACTTGGGCGGACTAAAACAACTTCCAGGACTTGCAATGCAACGCCTTATGGAAAAAGGTTATGGCTTTGGTGCAGAAGGCGACTGGAAAACCGCAGCTATGGTACGACTTATGAAAGTGATGGCAGACTTTAAAGGAACAAGTTTTTTTGAAGACTACACTTATAACTTTGTACCAGGAAAGGAAGCTATTTTACAAGCTCACATGCTTGAAGTTTGTCCAAGTATTGCTGATGGCGATATCTCTATTAAGGTTTGTCCGCTTTCAATGGGTAACCGAGAAGATCCTGCTCGTCTTGTTTATACCTGCCCTGAGGGTAGAGCAATTGCAACTTCTTTAATAGATTTAGGCTCCCGCTTTAGATTGATTATCAACGAGGTAGAATGCTTAAAAGCACCAAAAGCAATGCCAGCACTTCCAGTTGCTACTGCTTATTGGCGCCCAGAGCCAAATTTGCAAGTTGGCGCTGAGGCATGGATCTTAGCTGGCGGTGCTCACCATACATCTTTCTCTTACAACCTTACAACTGAGCAGATGAAATTATGGGCTGAGAGTATGGGTATTGAAGCAGTCGTTATTGATAAAAATACCAATATTTCTAGCTTTAAAGACACTTTGCGTTATAATGAAGCATATTATAGGGGTTAAGTGTTATGGAAACTGAATTAATAAAAAAAGAGATCGAGAGTGGATGCTGTAGCTTAGGAATTGAATTGGGCTCCACTCGTATTAAAGCAATTTTAATTGCAAGTGATAAGACTGTCATAGCTGGTGGTGCACATGACTGGGAAAACCGCAATGAAAATGGAATTTGGACCTATACAATCTCAGATATTAAAGAGGGTCTTGCTCATTGCTACCAAACTTTGAAGAGCGATGTTAAAGACAAGTATGGAATTAAGCTAACCAATCTTAAAGCACTGGGGATCAGTGCTATGATGCACGGCTACATGGCGTTTGATAAAGAGTTTAATTTACTCACCTCCTTTAGAACTTGGAGAAATACAATAACAGCAAAAGAGGCTGAAGAACTTACTTCTTTGTTTAATTATCCAATTCCTCAACGCTGGAGTATTAGCCACTTTTTAAGAGAATTAAAAAATAATGAAAGCTATTTATTTAACCTCGATTACATCTGTACTCTTTCAAGCTATGTTCATTACTTATTAACCGGTGAGAAGGTTTTAGGAATTGGGGACGCTTCAGGAATGTTTCCGATCGATGTGGCTAACAAATGCTATGATGAAAAAGATATAGAGTTGTTTGATGATACCTATCTAGAAGGAGAATACCCTTATTCTTTGAAGGATTTACTTCCAAGAATCCTATTAGCAGGAGAAAAAGCTGGTACTTTAACAAAAGCTGGTGCTCTCTTATTAGATAAGGATGGTGATTTACTTCCTGGCGTTCCTTTGTGTCCTCCAGAAGGAGATGCTGGAACTGGTATGGTTGCAACTAATGCAGTTCTCCCTAGAAGTGGAAATGTCAGTGCTGGAACCAGTGCGTTTGCAATGGTAGTTCTAGAAAAGCCGTTATCTGCTTCTTATAAAGAACTCGATTTAGTTACCACCCCAGATGGTTACTTAGTTGCCATGGCTCATACTAACAACTGTACAGGCTCTTATGATGCTTGGTTTAATCTCTTTAAACAAGTAATTGAGGCAATGGGAGTAGAAGTTAAAAAAGGTCAGTTTTATGATACGCTGTTAAACCTTGCACTAACTTCAGATCCTGATTGCGGTGGCTTATTAAGCTACAACTATATTGCAGGAGAGCCCATTGTTGGACTTGAAGAGGGAAAACCTTTATTTGTAAGAGATAATCATGCAAAGTTTAATCTTGCAAACTTTATTAGAAGTGAATTGTATACAGCAGTTGCTGCTATGCGTGTAGGTCTTGATATCCTTTATGAAAAAGAGAAAGTACAAATCGATGTCATAAATGGACACGGAGGTTACTTTAAAACTGCTAAGGTTGGACAAGAGATGATGGCTTCTGCTTTAAAAACACCTATTAAGGTATTATCAACCGCAGGAGAAGGAGGAGCTTGGGGAATTGCTTTACTTGCAGACTACCTTTCTTATAGTAATAAGAGTTTATCCTCTTATCTTGAAGATGAGGTATTTGTAGGTAGTAACAGCGTTACCGTAACTCCTACTAAAGAGAATCTTGAAGGCTTTAATAAGTATTATGAAAGATACTTAAAAGGCTTAGCAATTGAAAAAGCTGCTAATGAGAGTTTTGTATGTTAGAAGAATTAAAAGAGAAAGTTTTAAAGGCTAATTTATTATTACCTCACTATGGTTTAGTCACTTTTACTTGGGGCAATGTATCTGAGATCGACAGAGAAAGAAATCTTGTGGTAATTAAACCAAGTGGAGTGGACTACGATAAACTGACAGTAGAGGATATGGTAGTAGTCGATTTATCTGGACATGTAGTAGAGGGAACATTACGTCCCTCTAGCGATACTCCAACTCACTTAGAGCTTTACAAAGCGTTTAAGGAGATTGGAGGAATTGTTCATACGCACTCAACCTTTGCAACTAGCTGGGCACAAGCTGGAAGCAAAATTCCTTGCTTTGGCACCACTCATGCAGATTACTTTTATAATGAAATTCCTTGTGCACGCTCGTTAACCAAAGAAGAAATTGCTACTGATTATGAGAAGAATACTGGACTTGTTATTGTTGAAACTTTTAAAAGTAGAGACCCTTTAGCAACCCCAGGAGTTCTTTGTGTCAACCATGGACCTTTTTCTTGGGGAAAAGATAGCCTTGAAGCAGTTCATAATGCAGTAGTACTTGAAGAAGTTGCTAAGATGGCAATGTATGCAAAGCTAATTAATCCTGAAATAAAAGCAGCACCACAAACCATTATGGACAAACACTACTTTAGAAAACATGGTAAAGATGCTTATTATGGACAAACTAAGTAGTTATAAAAATTATAAAACTCTCCTTTTTTAGGGGAGTTTTTTTATGGAAATAAAAACCCTCTCTTTGAGTTTTCTTCAAAAAGAGGGTAAAGGAGATAACTGTATTGTTAATTGTCGCTTTTCTTATTAGCAATTAGACTTTGCAAAATAATAAAGAAGGCAAGTAAAGCCGCGATCGTAATACGAGTCCACCAAGAGGATAAAGTACCTTGGAAGGTGATAAAGGTCTCGATAGTCCCTTTGATGAGTACTCCAAAGAGAGAGCCGAAGACATTACCAACACCACCGGTTAATAAGGTACCACCAATAACTGCACCCGCAATTGCTTCCATCTCAAAGCCTTTAGCTTGTTCTACGAATCCTGAGCAAGTATTTAAGCAGAATAGAATACCGCCTAGGGCACATAAAAAGCCATTAACAACGTACGCGAGTAATCGCGTTCGCCTTACATTAAGACCCATTAATAAAGCACTTTGTTCGCTGCCACCAATTGCATATATCTTTCTTCCAAATTTTGTATATCTAAGCACAACAAATATTATTACAAGGGTTAAAATTGCAATGATAACTGTTGGGTAGATATAAGGTGGTACATAAACCCCTTTTCTATTGGTGTATCCACCAAAGGGTAACAATATCTTGTTAGTTGCCCAGGAAAGGAATAGTGGGTTTTTGATGCTAATCATTTCTTGTGAAATTATAGCAGTCATACCACGCGCAAAGAACATACCTGCAAGAGTTACAATAAAGGGTTGTATCTTTAAGTAGGAGACTAAGAAGCCCATAACAAAACCATAGACTAATCCTGTAACAATTACGATTAAACAAGCAGGAATTGCTCCAATATTCTGTTTTTCCATCATGAAGGCTAACATCATACAGCTCATAGCTACAAAGGAGCCTACAGAAATATCTATACCACCTGTGATCATAACCATAGTCATTCCTGCGGTGATAACAATTAGTGCCGCATTAGAGATAAAGAGGTTTAAGAATACTTGAAGGTGTGTAAAGCCCTTGGCATGGAAAACTATCATACCTAGGATGTACATTACTACAAATAGAGCAATGGTAACGATTAAGAGAAAGTGTGTTTGATTACTAGATTTCTTCAATTTTAGTTTCATCTTAGGCCTCCACACATTTAACTTTTTTAGTAGATTTTAAACGAGCTAAATAACGTTTAAATTCTTCAGATTGTAGTGTTACGATTATAATTACTACAATTGCTTTAAAAACCGGGGTTTGGTCAGCACTAACACCCATTGCATAAAGGGTAGTAGTGAGCGTTTGAATTGTATAAGCACCAATAACTGAACCAGCTAAGGAGAACTTACCACCGGCTAAACTATTACCTCCAAGAGCTACTGCTAAAATTGCATCTAACTCCATATTTAAACCAATGTTGTTTGCGTCTGCGGAATAGATTCTTGAACAAGCGATCATGCCAGCAATACCTGCTAATAAGCCACAAAAGGTATAGCACAAGAAGATAATGTTTTTAGATTTTATACCACAAATCCTTGATGCGTCTTTGTTGATACCAACCGATTCTATAAATAGTCCTAGCGCAGTCTTTTTTAAGATTAAGGAAACTATCAACACTACAAAAATTGCTACAAAGATAGAAGTTGGAAGAGGAATTCCAGGAATGGAACTACCTAAGAGCTTGAAGGAGTCGACTCTAATATAAGTAATCTGTCCCTTGGTTATCAACTGTGCAATACCTCGTCCAGCGGTAAACAGAATAAGGGTTGCAACCATTGGCTGAATCTTCATTTTAGCCACTAGAAAGCCATTCCAAGCTCCACAAAGTGCACTTGCTACTAAAGCTGCTAAAATACCAACAATCCAAGGAGCAGCATAAGCATTGACAGATACCAGACCGGCTGAGAGTACATAACAACAGATAGCAGAGGCTACCGCCATTACAGCCCCAACGGAGATATCAGTACCACCGGAGGAGGCAATGACTAACGTCATTCCTACTGCAAGTATTACTAGCTCACTTGCTCTGTTGATAACATCAATGGTGTACCCGTAGAGCACTCCATTTTGAATTGTTATTTTAAAGAAGGTTGGAGTTTTTATAATGTTTATAAGCAATACCAGTGCTAAACAAAGCAGTGGAAAAAAGAGCCTATAACTGGTTATTTTCTTTAGATTTATTTTCATTTGTCTGTCCCTGCAATTGCATTCATAATCGTTTTTTGTGACAACTCAGAATCTTTTAACTCTGCAACTTTTTCACCATCTCTTAAAATGGCAATATGATTGCAAGTTCTAAGCATCTCATCGATTTCTGAGGAGATGAATAGAACTGAAGTACCTTCATTTGCAAGTTTTAAGACTAGCTTTTGAATTTCAGTCTTGGTTCCGATATCGATACCACGAGTAGGCTCGTCTAGGATTATGAATTCTGGATGAGTTAACAACCATCTGCCGATAATTACCTTTTGTTGGTTTCCACCAGAAAGAGATTTTATAGGAGTTTCGCGGCTTGCTGTTTTAATCTGAAGAAGACTAATATATTCATCAGCAAACTTTTCTTGGTCCTTTTTGCTAATCAACTTACCTAGCCCTTTTTTCGATTGCAGAGCAAGAATAATATTCTCTCTAACTGATAAGTCCGCAATAATACCTTCCTTCTTTCGGTCCTCTGGAAGATAGGCCATGCCACTTCTTACACTATCTAGTGGGTGGTTGGTCTTAAAGGTTTTATTCTTAAATTCCATTGTACCACAATCCGGTTTATCCGCGCCATAAAGACAGCGGGCAAGTTCAGAACGGCCAGAGCCTAGAAGTCCTGCGAGTCCTATTACTTCACCTTTCTTAATTTCTAAATCAAAAGGTTTAATAGTTCCTGTATGACCTAAATTAGAAGTTTGAATAATGTTATCTTTGGAAGGTTCACTTGTTCTTAAAGATTTAATTGAGGCTAAATCATCTAAGTCTTTGCCGATCATTTTTGCAACTAGCGAAAGGCGAGGAAGTTCACTAATAGGATATTCACCTTCTAATTTGCCATTTCTTAATACTGTTATTCTGTCACAAACTTCATAGACTTGGTCTAAAAAGTGAGTTACAAAGA
>CAYYEN010000089.1:0-8934 GCA_964470795.1 uncultured Spirochaetaceae bacterium
GTTCTTAATAGCTTGTAGTTTAATCTCATTATCTTGGTTATCTACCTTGTTTAATAGTAGAATAATAGGTTTGTTAAGAGCGTTTAGCTCTTTTAAAACCTCTATTGTAGTATTGTAACAAAGCTCAATATCTGGATGGGTCGCATCAAGCATTATTATCAAGGCATCTGCATTAGCGGCCTCTTCAAGTGTCGATTTAAACGCTTCAACTAAGAGGTGAGGTAGGTTTGAGACAAAGCCAACGGTATCACTAAGTAATGCTTTTTCATTAGCAGAAAAAGAAACAAGGCGAGTAGTGGGATCAAGAGTTGCAAACAGTTTATCTTCTACAAGTACTTCTGAGTTAGTAAGCTTGTTTAAGAGTGACGATTTTCCCACATTAGTGTAACCCACAAGAGCAAAGTAAAAGAGTTCATTCTCTTTTTTAGCTTTTTGTTGAGTCTCTCTTATTTGTCTAACATTAATTAACTGCTTCTTAATTTTTAAAATATCTTCATTAAGCCGACGTTTATCAAGTTCTAATAGTCTCTCTCCTTCTCCCTTACTGCCTCTAACACCACCACGCTGTTGGCTGAGCTGGGTAATTCTTCCACGCTGGCGAGGAAGATAATAAATTGAGCGCGCAAGGTCAACTTGAAGTCTTGCTTCTTTTGTATGGGCGCGAGAAGAAAAGATTTCTAAAATAACACCTTCTCTATCCATGATTGGGTAATCGAGTTCAGTTTCTAGGTTTCTAGCAATTAAAGGAGAAAGAGGGAAATCAAAACAGACTAAGTCAGGCTCTAGAGTTAAGAGAGTTTGTTTTATAGTCTCTGTTTGACCCTTTCCCAAATAAAACTTGGGATTAATCTTCTTTACCACGAAACATAAGGTTTGAGTTACTTCATAATCTAGGGTTTTCAATAATGAAGTGGATTCACTTTCATTTTGATCGTTGTCTAACAATACCAATAAGGCTTTTTTCATTAACTTAAGTCTAACGGAAATTGACTAGCTAAGAAAGCACTTTTAGAATAAAATATATTTATGATACAACTTGGCACTTGTGGCTATTCTTACCCTGAATGGAAGACAGTTTTTTATCCTGAGGATATAAAGCCTTCTTCTTTTCTCTCTTACTATTCAACTCAATTTTCAACAGTTGAAATCGATTCTACATACTATAGAATACCAACAGAACAACAGATGAAAGCGATGGTGGATAAAGCACCAAAGCTATCTTTTAGTGTAAAAGCTCCGTCTTTGTTGACTCACAATATTGATAACAACTGGCCAAAGTATGGGGATAGCTTTATTTCTGCTGTTTCTGCTATGGGCGATAATCTTAAAGCGGTCTTGTTTCAATTTCCCCAATCTTTCCATTATACAGTTGCTAATAGACGATATTTAGGCTCTGTATTGAGTATGTTTCAATCTTTTCCAAAGGTTGTAGAGTTTAGACAAAAGGAGTGGTATAAAACGAGTGTGTTTAATGGGCTTGAAAAGTTTGATACAGCCCTAGGGTTAGCTTATCAACCAAAGCTTCCAGATTTACCACCTTTAGAGCCCATAGTAACTACAAATTTCTCTTACTTACGATTTCATTCTAACGATAAAAGCGCCTGGTATGAGGATGGAAGTAAACGATATGATTACCTCTTTTCAGAAGAAGAGTTGTCATCTACTGTACCTCTTATCAATACGATTTCTAAAAAAGCTTTGAATCTTTATATCTATTTCAATAATCATCCGGGTGGAAAAGCCACACAGAATGTTCACATGCTCGAAAAGCTTTTGGGTCTCAAATAAAATAACCTTTAAAGGGTATTCCTTAATTAATAATCTCGTTATACTAAAGGGCAGAATATAACGATTGAGGTAATATAGATATGGGTTTAAATTGTGGTATTGTTGGACTTCCTAATGTTGGAAAGTCTACTATTTTTTCTGCAGTAACCTCTGCTCCCGCAGAAGCTGCTAACTATCCGTTTTGTACAATTGATCCTAATGTTGGAATTGTAGCAGTTCCTGATAAGAGACTTGATAAGATAGTTTCTTTAATTCCAACACAAAAGGTTATCCCTGCAACAGTTGAATTTGTTGATATCGCAGGGCTTGTAGCTGGCGCTAGTAAGGGTGAGGGACTTGGCAATAGATTTCTTGCCTCCATTAGAGAAGTAGGCGTACTTGCACATGTTGTAAGATGCTTTGATAATCCTGACATCATTCACGTAAACAATAAGATTAATCCAGCAAGTGATATTGAGACTATTAACATTGAGCTTGCTTTAGCAGATCTTGATACTGTTGAAAAAAGATATCAAAAACAAGTAAAGCTTAGCCGTGTTAGTAAGGAAATGCAAAAAGAGAATGCTTTTGTCCTTCCAATTCTTGAAAGAGTACAAGCGGCTTTAGCTGATGGAAAAGCTGCTAGAAGTTTAGGGCTTGATGAGGATGAACAAAAAGCTATCTATGATTTACATTTAATTACAATGAAACCTGTTATCTATGTTTGTAACGTAGATGAAGATGGTATTAGTGAAGATAATGAGTATGTAAAGACTGTTAAAGAAATTGCTCAAAAAGAGAACTCACAAGTAGTAGTTATTTGTGGTAAGATTGAAAGCGAAATTTCTGCTTTAGAGACTGAAGAAGAGCGACGTGAATTCTTAGAAGCTGTAGGACTTGAAGAAAGTGGTCTTAACCACTTAATTCGTTCAGCTTACGCAACCCTCGGACTTAGAACTTTCTTTACAGCAGGTTCTGATGAAGATAGAGCTTGGACTTTCCATTCTGGTGATAAAGCTCCACAATGTGCTGGTGTTATTCACACCGACTTTGAAAAAGGCTTTATTAAAGCGGAAGTTTACAACTGTGAGGATTTATTTACCTATGGCTCTGAGCAAAAAGTTAAAGAGGCTGGTAAGTTGAGATTAGAGGGAAAGGAATATGTCGGACAAGATGGCGACATAATGCATTTCCGTTTTAATGTGTAATTTAAAGAAAATTGGTGTTTTAAGATATATATGCTAAGGTTTTATCTTGACATTAATTTTTGTTTTCGTTAGTTTTATTTAAGCTGACTCCTAGAGTCGGTAAAATGCATATTTTTTGGAGGGTAAATCTTTATGGCTAGAAATTTGGCACCTAGATTTAAACAATGCAGAAGACTTGGTGTAAATGTATGTGGACATCCCAAGGCAATGAAAAGAGCAAATACACAAGCATTTGCTAAGAGAAAAAAACCAACTGAATACAGCAAGCAGCTCACTGAGAAGCAGAAGCTTAAAGTATACTATGGTGTTTTAGAGAAACAACTTCACAGATATTTCGAGAAGGCATTAAAATCTTCTCTTATGACTGGTGATGCACTTGTTATCTCCTTAGAAAGAAGATTGGACAATGTGGTTTACCGCATTGGTTTTGGTAATTCAATTCGTTTAGCAAGACAGCTCGTTACACACGGCCACATCTTGGTAAATGGAAAGAAATTAGATATTCCTTCCTACCAAGTTCAGGTAGGTGATATTATCTCTCTTAAAGAAGCAAGTCAAAAGAATGAACACTTCAGAGATTGTTTCTTGGGACATGCAGCTTTCAATGTTCCATACCTAGAGAAGAATGAAGAAGCTTTTTCTGGTAAGTTGACAAGACTTCCTGAAAGAAACGAAATTCCTATTGAAGTTAACGACCAGTACGTTGTTGAGTACTACTCTAAATAAGAAGTTATCTTATTTGCCCTATTTTTTGGGGCTTGGCTCCACATTCAAGTTACTGTTGCCCTGTTTCATTCCCAATTTAACTCGGTAATAAGTACATAGACTGACGGCTGCCCTCTAAACAGTTTATGACCCAAAAAAATGAAGACTATCGGTTATCCGGTAGCCTTTTTTATATAATGTAGTGAATAACTAAATATTCACTACCGTCAGAATTTGAGTGATTGTTTATAATTTCAAGCTTCTGGGTGTAGCAATTCAAAGATTCCTTTTTCTTTGTTTTTCACAACATTGGAAGCTGAAAAGAGCTTTCCTCCCATGGTAATGTAAACACCTTTATCTAAAAGTTGGACCGCCGTTATAGCGCACCCTAGATTGAAGACTGCATCTGAGTTTTCAAGCGAATAGGGGATCATGGCACCGGTAAAAACATAGACATGTTCATCCCCTTGCTCTAAGCTGTCCTCTAAAAGCTTGGCAGTCTTTGCCATGGTATCGGTACCATGTACTATGATAACGCGTTTTTCAAGGCAGAGTTTTGCGTCTTCCACTATCTGTTGTCTTTGCTCTTCGTTCATGATTAGAGAATCGACAGCAAAAGGGGAATCTAATTGGATTTGAAGCGTCACCCTTGCTTGATTCAAAATCCTTGGTAATTGGGATTCCCTAAAGATCAGTTCACCTTTAATTGCATCATAAAGTTTATCAAAAGTGCCGCCCGTTGTAATAATTCGTATTTTGTCGTCTCTCATAGCAAAAGCATAAGCCATTTTCTCACGAATGTGAATATTGTCTGTATTTAGTCGAACCTTTGATTGACCCTTGCGAGCTCTAATATTATATATAATGTATGATGGAGGACTGATGTTCAAAAATTTAATACCTCGTATTAGAGAGTATAAGCTCTATGCTATACTCACTCCGATACTTATGGTAGGTGAAGTCGCCATGGAAGTCTTAATTCCTTTTTTAATGGCTTTAATAGTGGATAAAGGAATAGGGGAAGGAAATCTACCTTATGTATTTCAAAAAAGCTTACTATTAGTTTTAGCTTCCCTGCTTTCGATGGCGTTTGGTGTGTTATCTGCCAAATTAGCAGCTATTGCTTCGGCTGGGTTTGCTAAGAATATAAGACATGATATGTATGATAAAGTACTTTCCTTTTCTTTCTCAAACATTGACCACTTTTCACCTTCTTCTTTAATTACTCGTATGACTACAGATGTACAGAACGTACAACAAGCCTTTCAAATGACCATTAGGATGTGCTTTAGAGCACCTATTATGATGGTTTTTGCTATTATTATGGTTGCAAAAAATGGAGGCTCCTTAATCTATGTATATATCTGTGCTGTACCAGTATTAGCACTTACTATAGGCTTTTTAGTAAAGAGAGCTTATCCTATATTTGGTAAAGTATTTGAAAACTACGATGTTTTAAATCGTAACACACAAGAGAACTTAACCAACATTAGAACTGTAAAAGCTTATGTAAGAGAAGCGGAGGAAGAGAGAAAGTTTAATCTCTCTTCTCAAACTATTCGTGATTTCTACGTTAAAGCACAAAAGCTGATGGTTTTAAGCTCCCCTGCTATGATGTTAATTTCTTACATTTGTTTGTTGGCAATTAGCTATCTCGGAGCGGGCTATATTGCAGGCGGCACAATGATGACAGGACAATTAATGTCAGTATTCTCCTACAATATGCAAATACTCTCATCCTTGATGATGATTGCTATGATAATCGTTATGTTTGCAATTTCAAAAGCTTCTGTACGACGTATTATAGAAATTCTAAATACCAACCCTGATATGGATGTTAATAAAGATGGAATTAAAGATGTTAAATCTGGAGATATCGACTTTGATAACGTCTCTTTTTCCTATGGTGGTAAAGATAGCCATTGTTTAGAAAATATTAATTTACATATCAAAGAGGGTGAAACTATTGGTATTTTAGGTTCCACCGGAAGCGGAAAATCGACACTTGTGAGTTTGATCGCACGCCTTTATGATATCGACTCTGGCTCCTTAAAGCTGGGTGGTGTAGAAGTTAAAGATTATAATCTTACCTCGTTAAGAGATAAGGTATCTATTGTACTTCAAAAGAACCAACTCTTCTCAGGTACTGTAAAGACAAACCTTATGTGGGGCAATGAGAAGGCTACAACAGAGGAGATGCTTCAAGCCCTTAAAGATAGTAATTCCAGTTTTATCTTAGAGCGACCTAAAGGGCTTAATAGTGTTGTAGAGCAAGGTGGTAACAACTTCTCTGGCGGTCAAAAGCAAAGACTTTGTATTGCTAGAGCACTTTTGAAAAAGCCTAAAGTATTAATCTTTGATGATTCTACCAGTGCTGTCGATACCGCAACCGATATTGAAATTAGAAAGGCGCTTAAAAACAATGTGGGCAATTGCACAAAGCTTATAATAGCACAGCGAGTTAGTAGTGTTTATGATGCAGATCAAATAGTTATTATGGCTCATGGTGAAATTGAACAAATTGGTAAACATGAAGAGCTCTTAAAAACTAATGAGATGTATAAGACCTTATGGGAAACTCAGATGAATAATAAAAGGGAGGCTGAAGTATGAGAACTCCTATGAAGGGTGGCTCTAGTGGTAAAGCTAAGCTCAAACACCCAAAAGAAACCATGTTAAGATTGTTTAAATCCTTATTTAAAGGAAGAGTACATATATTTATCTTGGTCTTTATCTGTATTATAGTTTCAGCAATTTCTTCAACCTATGTAGCAACCTTACTTCAATCCTTGATAGATGATTACATTGCTCCTATGATAGGACAGGCAAATCCTGACTTTGGCCCTTTATTAAAAGCAATGACTAAATGGGCTATAATAATGGTTTTAGGTATTATAACGATGTATTTAATGTCAAGGCTTATGATAGTTGTGGGCCAAGATTACATGAATAAAACTCGTAAAGATGTTTTTAAGAAATTGGAGTCTTTGCCTTTATCCTATTTTGATACCCATGCACATGGTCAGATAATGAGTGTAATTACCAACGACACCGATACTATGAACCAGATGATAACTCAGTCGTTTGTTAACTTAGTCTCTTCAACCTTTACAATTATCTTTGTATTTGTTGCAATGGTTAAGAATAATCTAATATTAACAGCAGTAGTGTTATTAACTCTTGGTCTCATCTTTTTCACAATGAAGAAAATTGGTGGTAAGAGTGGTAGTAACTTCGTTTTACAACAGGCAAACGTTGCTAAAGTTAATAGCCATATTGAAGAGATGATCTCAGGGGTTAAAGTCGTTAAAGTCTTTAACCATGAAGGGGTGGCTCAAACTGAATTTGATGATATTAACACTAAGCTTTGTAGTACCATGGGGAAGGCTAATGGGTATGCGAACATGATGGGACCTCTTATTAACAACTTAGGTAACCTTCAATATGTATTGTTAGTATTAGTTGGTGCCATGATCGCTATGGATTCTAAACTTGGTTACACTATTGGTGCATTAGCAGCTTTCTTACAATTATCAAGGTCTTTTACTAACCCCGTTGGACAAATTGCTCAACAGATGAACTCTATCTTGATGGCACTAGCTGGAGCGGAACGTGTCTTTGAACTTTTGGATGAAGAGAGCGAAGTTGATGATGGGTATGTAAAGCTTGTTAATGCAAAATATGTAGATGAGGTATTAACAGAATGCCCTGAAAAAACAAATCTTTGGGCTTGGAAACATCAACATAAGGATGGCACTTTAACCTATGTAAAAGTTGAAGGAGATATCCAATTTGAAGATGTAAGTTTTGGTTATGTGCCTGATAAGATTGTTTTAAAGAATGTGTCGCTATATGCACACCCTTCTCAAAAACTTGCCTTTGTAGGTTCCACAGGGGCCGGAAAGACAACTATTACCAACTTGTTAAACCGTTTCTATGAGATTCAAAAGGGTAAAATACGATTTGATGGGATTAACATACAAAAGATTGCCAAACCAGATTTGCGTCGTGCGTTGGGAATAATCTTACAAGATACTCACTTGTTTACCGGTACTATTATGGAGAACTTGCGTTATGGCAATATGGAAGCCACGGACGAAGAAATTATCAAGGCTGCAAAGCTTGCCGGTGCCCATGATTTCATCTCTATGATGAAGGAAGGATACAATACCATGGTTACAAACGATGGGGAAGGACTCTCTGGTGGACAGCGACAGCTTTTAGCAATTGCGAGAGCTGCTGTTGCAAATCCTCCAGTGTTAATCATGGATGAGGCAACCTCTTCTATCGATACCAACACTGAAAGAATTGTAGAAACTGGTATTCATCGATTGATGAAAGGGCGTACTGTATTTGTTATTGCTCACCGTTTATCAACAGTTCAAAATTGTGATTGTATTATGGTTTTAGAACAAGGTAAGATAATTGAACGGGGTACACACCAAGAATTATTAAATGAAAAGGGTACCTACTATAAACTTTATACAGGAGCTTTTGAGTTAGCATGAGAGCTATAGATTTACATTGTGATACAATAGAAAAACTATGGGAGACGAAGAGTCGAGATACTCTTCTAACCGCCCCTTATAGTGTTAACTATGACAAGTTGAAAAAAGGAGGAGTCTTAGCACAATGTTTTGCGCTTTTTTCTCCTTTAAATGAGTACCAAGTTGATAACCTTACCCCATGGGAGACAGTCAATAGCATTCATGACCGTTTTTTAGCGGAGATGAAAGTGACTAAAGGCAAACTTGAACAAGCCTATTGTGTTGAGGATATCCTTGCAAACGATAAGAAGGGCATTATATCTGCTCTTCTTACAATAGAAGACAGCGGGGTCGTTGAAGGGGATATTAAGAAGTTAGAGCAGTACTCCTCTTGGGGTGTTAAGATAGCCTCCTTAACCTGGAACTGGGAAAATGAACTTGCTTATCCTCAAAGCGAGGATAAGAATATCATGAGCAAGGGACTGAAGAAATTTGGCTTTGAAGCAATAGAGTACATGAATTCAGCAAACATCGTAGTTGATGTCTCACACCTGTCTGATGGTGGCTTTTATGATGTTATAGGGCAAAAATGTAAGGTAGTTGCAACCCATTCTAACTGCAGAACGCTTACTAATGAGGGTCGAAACTTAACTGATGAGATGATAAAAGCCATTTCTAACAAGGTTGGTGTAATTGGTCTTAATTTCTGTCCAGCCTTTTTAACAGAGGATAAGAGTAAGGAGTCTAGAGTTGCTGATATGGTGAAA
>CAYYEN010000090.1:0-8895 GCA_964470795.1 uncultured Spirochaetaceae bacterium
GTAGTTTCTTATTATCATTCAACGGATAAGGGAAATCAAAACCATTGATGATCTTATTCTGCCAAATGTGTTCCGATGTGCCGAAGACCGCACCATCCGCCAGTATTCTTCTACGCTGATCTATCCTAATAATATCCTTCAATCCTATAATCACTTACCCTCTACAAACCACATGTTATTATCCTCATAATATAAATGGCTCTCTCTTCCATCGATAACACATGTGTATCTCATTCCTACACCGCCTGCCCGAAGGCTGGCAGCTCTGCGTACATCCTTGATACGTTGAATCTCATATGTATGACCGTCTTTCCAGATAAAGCTTGTTGGAATCATCTGTCCATCCTTTGAAAACCGGGCATTTACATCTACATATACTTTGCTTGTTTCCATATCTACTGCCTCACTAAAACTTCCTATGCGAAGTATCCATGTGGATGAACCATATGATCTTCCTTCGCATTGATTGCAGAAAGAGCTGTATCAAAATGCATCAATCCTCTCTGCACACTGTAAAATCCAAATCTTTTCCGAATGGTATCAACCGCGCTATCCATTTTCATCTGCTTTTCTCTCTGCTCTACACTGGAAAATAAATCTATCTGCTCCCAGTAGGTATCTAGGACAAGATCTGCTCCCCTGACTCCCACACTTCGTATTGGTTTCTGCCAGTTATAATTTTCCTTGAAAATACGGTAGGCTTCTTCTGCAATTTCTTTTGTCACATTGGTAGCATGATCAATCTTATGCTGCCTGGTAAATGAATACAGATCATTATCCCTGACACTGATTTCTACCACTCTGCACTTGAAACCATTTTCTCGAAGCCTTGCTGCCACACTCTCCGCTAATACATATAGAATAATCTTTACATCTGTATCAGTCAGTAAATCTCTGGGTGTAGTGGTACTGTTTCCGATGGATTTGATTGGAGCACTGGTATTTTCCATCTTTACAGGAGAATCATCATAGCCATTAGCAAATGCCCACAGGACACTTCCCATCTTTCCAAGCTGTGCATGAAGCAAATCTTCCCTTGCTGTCGCCAGATCTCCGATGGTCTGAATTCCAATCTTTTGTAATTTTGCATTGGTACTTCGACCCACATATAGAAGATCTGATGCTGGTAACTTCCAAGCTTTTGTCTGATATTCATCCCGGTACATGGTAGTGATTGCATTCGGCTTCTTATAATCAGATCCCAGCTTTGCAAATATCTTATTAAAAGACACTCCAATGCTTACGGTAATTCCAAGCTCGGACTTCATCCGGTTACTGATTTCCTCAGCCACCTTATATCCATCTCCCTTAATGCTTACACTCTCTGTCAGATCCAACCAACACTCATCAATTCCAAAAGGCTCCTGCAGATCCGTGTATTCTCCATAAATCTCATGTGCCATTCTGGAAAATCTAAGATACAGATCCATCCTGGGTGAAACGAAATTCAGTTCCGGACACACCTGCTTTGCCTGCCAGAGTGCCATTCCTGTTTTCACGCCACGCTTCTTGGCTAAGTAATCGGCTGTCAAAACAATACCATGTCTTGCCTCGGGATCTCCTCCGACTGCCAGAGGCTTACCTGCCAACTCCGGATGATGCAGATGCTCAATTGATGCATAACAGCAATTGATATCTGAATGCAATATTGTTCTGTCCATTCCTCCTTCGCTTCCTTTCATACTTCTACAAGTCCGTTGTTCGCCGTCCTTGTAATGCAAAGTATAAATCCAAGTATCTCGGATTTCAATAGTCGCTTTGGTTGATTAGTCTTATATTTTTAGATTTCTGTTGAATTAATCCTATCCCTGTGCTATTCTGTATCTGAGGAAATGAGATATTTCCTCTACAACATGGTTGCTCGAACCTAAACAGAGCTTAGAAAAGAGGTACACATTATGTACTCAATAGGACAAATCATTTCAAATTATAGGAAGAGAAATGGATATTCACAGCCAGAACTTGCCGCTGCTCTTGTAAAAGAAAATATCAATATCAGTTACAAGACTATCTCCAGTTGGGAGAAAGGCAAAAGTGAGCCAAGTGTTACCACATTTCTCACTCTATGCAAAATCCTTCATATCGCAGATGTATATGAAGAATATTTTGGAGTAAATCCTGGCAATGCTCTCTCACAATTAAATGATGAAGGAAAAGAGAAAGTAATGGAATACACTGATCTTCTGATATCGTCTGGAAAATACGAAAAAGAAAAAGCAGAAATCATTCCATTCCATACCAGAGAACTTAAGCTCTATACCACCATGGTATCTGCTGGTACTGGTAACTTCTTAGACGGAACTGATTTTGAAATGATCGAAGTCGGTGACGAAGTTCCTGAAAATGCAGACTTCGGCGTTAAGATTACTGGTGACAGTATGGAACCAAAATATATCAATCATCAGATTGTATGGGTTCATCAACAGGACTCTTTAATGCATGGAGAAATCGGTATCTTTTGTTTGAATGCGGATGCTTTCTGCAAGAAATTACAGGATGACAATGATGGATTATTCCTAATCTCATTAAATAAAAAATACCCACCAAAACCAGTGGGCGAGAATGATTCGTTAACAATTTTTGGCAAGGTCGTTGGATAAAGTCCTTTTTAACGGACAGCACTTTCTATAGAATTCCTAATGTACCCTGGTCTTGCCAGCAATCACTGCATTAGAAATCACTTTATGAAAGAAGGGATCCCAATGGCTGTAAAATGCAATTTGAAAAAGATACGTACTGAACGTAATCTCCAACAAAATGAAATTGGATCTGCTCTACTGACAGATGCCAGAACAATCAGCAGATATGAAACTGGCGAACGTTGCCCGAATATGGAAATGGCACTTCGCCTATCTGCTTATTTGAAACTCTCGATCAACGAGATATTTGAACTTGATGATACAGACTACACCCCTCATTAACATCGGAGGTATGCATATGGAAAAGAAATATGAAATCATTGCTGTCGATTTTGATGGCACATTATGTTATAGCAACTGGCCTGAACTGGGGGAACCCAATCAGGCTCTTATCAACTATCTGAAAGAATGGAAAAGGAATGGTAACAAACTCATCCTCTGGACCTGCCGCGCCAATGAAGCTTTATCAAAAGCTGTCTCCTGGTGCCACAGACAAGGCTTGGAATTTGATGCCATCAATGATAATCTTCCGGAAGTCGTTGCCATGTATGGAAACAACAGCCGGAAGATTACCTGTGATTACTATATTGATGATAAGATGCTGCCGGTTCCATCACTTTTGATGAGATAGAAAACTTCCGTGCATAAACAAAAATTAATACGCTGCGTTTCCGCAGCATTTTTCATATTTTCATTGCATTATCGCAGCGATTGTATTATGATATACACTGTAAGGATTGGTGATTACATGGAAGCTTTAGGAAACTATATCAGAGAATTAAGAATAAAAAGTGGATACAGTCAAAAAAAGATCCACGATGAAATTGGTATTACTGATTCACAACAAAGTCGTATTGAACGAGGACTTAATCAAGAAATATCTCCTCTTCTATTAAAAAAAATTGCGACCTTTTATGATATCAATGTTATAGATTTGTATTTACTTGCCGGTTGGATTTCTGAAAATGATTTAAAGAGTTTTCAAAGAATTTTTAAATACGCAGAATTGCTAACTGATAATCAAAAGAAAAATATTCAAGAAGAAATAATTTTATATACTGAAAGAAATGGAGGCAATCATAATGCCATTTAGATTAGGGGAATTGTTCTGTGGTCCTGGAGGAATCGCTTGGGGAGCCACACACGCAGATATAGGGAATCCAGAATTTTCAATAGTACATCAATGGGCAAACGATTATGACGAAAACACTTGTAACACATATCGTCATAACATATGTCCTAATAATCCAGATAGCGTTTACCACGCAGATATTAGAACATTTGATTTAACACATTTAGATCCTATAGATGCTCTTGCATTTGGTTTTCCATGCAATGACTATTCTGTCGTTGGCGAACAACGTGGTATGGAAGGTGTTTATGGACCACTTTACTCATATGGGGTACAGGTTCTTAATCTATACAATCCTCAATGGTTCTTAGCAGAAAATGTAGGTGGATTAAGAAATGCCAATGATGGCACTGCCTTCACAAGAATATTAGAAGATTTAAGAAACGCTGGCGAACATGGATATACTGTTACGCCTCATCTATACAAATTTGAAGACTATGGGGTACCACAAGCAAGGCACCGTATAATTATAATTGGAATAAGAAATGATATAAATGTTACTTATCATGTTCCTTCACCCGCTCCGTATGCAAATTTAGATAATACTTGTAGGCATGCAATTGAAGTACCACCTATTCCAGCAAATGCTACTAATAATGAACTTACCAATCAATCTCCTACAGTAGTTCAAAGATTGCAACATATTCTTCCAGGACAAAATGCATTTACTGCTGATCTTCCAGAAGAGCTGCGTCTTAATATTAGAGGCGCGCAGATAAGTCAGATTTACAAAAGACTTGATCCTACTCGACCATCATACACAGTAACTGGAAGCGGTGGAGGTGGTACACATATTTATCATTGGGATGAACCAAGAGCCTTGACCAATAGAGAACGTGCACGACTTCAAACATTCCCAGATACATACGAATTTATTGGAACAAAAGAAAGTGTCCGTAAGCAAATAGGTATGGCTGTTCCTTGTAACGGGGCTAAGATAATCTTTGAAGCTGTACTCAGAAGTTTTGCCGGCATTCCATATGACTATATCGAACCAAATATCAACGAATAAAATAATAGGGAGGTATTGATCGACATGACCAATATCTCCCATTTTCTATTTACACACCGAAAAATCCATATAGAATTGTTCATCATCAAACTTATAAAATGTTACATCTGTTCTTCCGTATTTTTCTAAATCAGATCTATTTATATATGCGCCATTTGCAAGTCCAAGTCTGTTTCTAAAATACTCCCCAAGCAATGCATTACTCATAGGCGTTGTAAGTGCCTTGTCCTTGCCCTGCTCCACTCGTATTATTAAATGATGCTTATCATCTGTAATTACGGAAAAATGTTGTTTATTAAGTGGGAAAAATCCACTTCTAGCAATTGGTGCTGGTAAAGGAATATACGATTCATTTTTATTTCTATCTCCATATCGTACTTCCCCACTTTTCAAAACATATTTATTTTTTCGCTGTCCCCAGTTCAATCCCGATGTAGTATGTGTTTCTCCTGTTTTTGAGTTAAGCAAACTGAGAACAACCTTTTCAACATTGCCCTCTCCGAAATCTTCAATAGGATTGTTTTCAAGATCTAACACCGGATGTGTAGGATATAGAACTATGTTCTCTTCTATTTCTGAATGATTGCAATATATTGATTCTGCCTCTATCTGTAAATAATACTGATACGCCTCTGCTGGATCGCATTCAATTAAATTTTCTCTTCTTTGATTACTAAATGCAATTTGTGTTAGATTGGCAGATCCTGTAAAAGCCATTTCTGGAGCTTCATCCTTCAACCAAACATACATCTTTGTATGGACTGGAACTTTACCATAAACATAACTACAGGTAAATTTTGAAATATGTTCAGGCAATGAAGATGATTGTAATTCCTTAAATCCCTCATGAACTGCTACACTTAGTCCATCAAATGGCACCATTCCTACGATCAAGGATACTTCAATTGATTTTGCTTCTGACTTTAACTTCTCAGATATATTTTTCATTAACCATGAAGCCATGTTAGGTGTCGCATATCCAACAAGAATACATAACCTATTTACATCTTTTTTCATGGGTTCAAAAAAAGCAACCTCACTTAATTCACTAAAATACATTCTTGCACTACTCCTCATTATCTTTTAAATCATAATAAACCATTCCTTCTGGAAATTTGATATTAGGAACCCATAGCTTTTTCCCATTCCATCCCTTTTCACCTGTCATTTGATACATTGTTAATACAACTTTATCACTGATAGAAGATCCCAATTTCCAATCATTAGGTGATAGTAATGCTCCTGTTCCCTTAGCAACATTTCTATTTCTTCTTACAATCAGAACTCCTTGTGAGGTCGGCTTATCTGCCAAAATTGTATCAATAGCAGAAATAATCGATTGAGTTTTAAAATCATCTTCGGATGATATATGTCCCAGCACTTCTTTCATCAATCGCAAACTTACTTGATAACTTGGTTCATGTTCATCGAAAGTTTCAAGAAGAACACTAACTTCTTCAATAGAATCATTTTCAGGATTGAATGGATAGTAATTTGTTCCACCAGATAATGTAATTAAATAATCTGTATCAATAACCGCTTTTCTTGTAGGATTAAGTCCTTCCGGATAATAAATTTTTACATCATCAATTCCCTTCTCTACCTGTGCAATAATAGAGTTGTTGGTTGCATTGATATCCGAAAACAGCTTATACAAATGTTCATCAATAAATACGCTCATCATTCCAGGATCTCTATCATATCCGAACATTCTACTGTGCTGCCACATGGTATCTGCCTGTGGTTTCTTTGCTGTTCTGGTATAGTAAATAGTATGAAGTCCTGAAAATGTAACTCCACGTCCTAATGTATTTCCACCAATAATTATGTTACTGCCTTCTGAATACTCATTACTTTCTATATGAGAATCGCCATTCATTATTAAAATATTTACAGCTTTCTCAACCAGAAGTTTCTGCACTCTGTCTCGTAAAATATCAAATGCTTGCTTTTCAAATTTCATAGGATTCATCGCATTATATATATTTCTAAAATCTTCAATTACATCTTCGTTCTCAAATTCATTCTGAATCTTTTGCAATTCCTTTGAAATACTATCACTAAACTGTGCATGAGCAGATTTCCTTACACTTGGATGAATTAAAAAATTACATACTCTTCCGCCCGATAAATCTATCTGTGCAGATGCCAGTAAATGATGTATAAGCGCAAAATATAACGGATCTTCCATATCATCAATATATTCAATACAATCTGGCTTTTCCTTTGGAAAGAAAAAATCGCCACCCAGATATTTTTTTCCTGGTCTAAAATAAAAAGTAAAGTATGGATGCCAGCCTGACTTCATAGTTTGAAGTAAAAGTGCCTGTGGTGTACCTGTAACCTGTAAATAGATACTACTAGCCGACATGTTTTTAATTTCATCTAAGTATTTATTTATAGAGGATTGCTTCCCCCTATTTATCATTGTATTAAGAGAAGCCGCATCTGCCTCATCATCCAATATAAATAATGGATTACCTTTCATAAAACCAGTTGATGCCAGGATATTAGACCACTGCTTAAGCGTGCGAAAATTCTTTTTCAGCACAACAATCGTTGGCATTTCTAAATTATTATTTGCGAATACTTCTGAATCATATTCATCACATATGCAAAATCCTGATAAGTCTTCTCTAACTCTATCTATAGTCTGCTGTTGCAAGACAACATTATCTGTGGTCAAAATAATAAAAACAGGAAATCCTAAATCTGCCGCCACTGAAATAATTCCAAACATTTGCCCTGTCTTACCTGATTGAACGTTTCCAAATAGTAATCCCACCTCATGTGTACAAAATGAAAAGTTCTCTAAATATTTTGGTGCGATACTGTTAACTGTATTTCTTATTGAATCTGCTAACTGTGGGTTTCCTCTCTCCACGTTGAGTTGCAAGTAGGTTTCTAAATAATTCATCCATTTTCCTCCTGACTTGTTTTACTCTCCGGCAAAAATGACAGCATCCATACTTCTGCTGTGCTTCCATCTTCAAGATTTGTTGTAATGTCTGTTTTCGTTAATGTAATGGTATCTCTTCCATATCTCTTTAGCATTTCTCCAGTAATAACACCTTTACCTTCAACAATATCGTCTTCCACATTATTAATGGATTCCACTAACCCAGCTGCTACCAATCTTCCTTTAATCCATCGGCCCATAATTTTTAAATCATCTTTTGAATAAAGATTTTTATTTGTTGCACCACAAGTCCATGCCAAAAATTTCCATCCATCATCTGTAACTGCCATAAATGGTTTTTGATATTCCGGATAATTTGGTAATTCTCTTATCGCTTTAGATACGACAATTTCTGTTTCCCACCAAACACGTTTTCTACCATTTGCGTAGCACACATTTAAGTTAGATCCTCTCATGTTCGGATCTTCTTTAGATGCTGGTACTTTTAATGGAATCTCAAATGTAATATCCGTCATTCTATCTTTATATGCCTGAACTTCATCTGTCGTAATTTTTGTAACAAACTCCTGCCCTACAAGTGCATTATTTCTCTCTCGAATAATTGTCATATCAGCAGCTTCGTCAATATCTACTGAACAGTTTTCCTGTTCTAATTGGCGTATGAATTGAGCAATTTCATTTATCTCATCCAAGTTTGTTGTAACAGCTGAAATTTCATACTGTCTAATATTAGAGGCTTCCGCTTTAATTGCTCCCAGATTATGAGAACCAATAAATGCTTCAAATGGCTTTCCATCTTTATAGAACACATATAGCTTGCCATGATATTTCAAAGTTTTTACCAGTTTTACGCATCCTATATTTGCATCTTTTAATTCTTTATTAAACTCACATGTGGCATGATATGTACCTTCAGGCATTCCTTCTAAATAATACATTCCAATAATCAAATCCACTTTGGAAATATGATTATTCTTAATTTGATCTGCTAATTCAATGATTGAAGCTTTTGAAACATAGCCTACTGCAATTTCTATTTTGTCAGCTCTACTCATAGCATTATTAAAACGATCAATAAACAATTGCTGACCTTCTTGCGCCTTGAGAGGCAAAATATTTGAATACAGAATTTCCATAAAAATCCCCCTTTGCATCGATATTTTCTATTTTTAAATCATGTTTTTTCAACACT
>CAYYEN010000091.1:0-8863 GCA_964470795.1 uncultured Spirochaetaceae bacterium
ATCGGGATTAGATGAGAATACCGATTGGCCAAGTGTTTATGATTATTTGATTGACAGAGAGCTCGTGAACCTATCTATACCATATGATGTAAAGAGCCCAGAAGCACCAAAAGATGAAAGTAATATAGTTCAGCTGGAATTGTTTTAAGAGGTTTAAACGTCGTTTAAACAAAACACGATATAACCCAAAAAAACACGTTAAAACATGGAAAAATTGTCAAAATGACTGGATTTTTTTGTCAATTTTGACTGGATTGTACATGTTAGGAGATTTAAGAAGCGTTACTTTAGTTGAATATTGCTAGAAATCATTATAATGATTTGCTAAAATATTTGAGAAAAAAATAACGGAATATTCTGAATTACAAAATATTCCGTTACAAGCGAAAGACGGGACTTGAACCCGCGACATCCACCTTGGCAAGGTGGAGCTCTACCACTGAGCTACTTTCGCAATAAAATAGCTACATCGTTAGAGATAAGCTCTTGCGAGAGGGGGGACTTGAACCCCCACATCAACGATACTAGAACCTAAATCTAGCGTGTCTGCCAATTCCACCACTCTCGCGGTGCTTTATGTGAGCCGCACAGGGATCGAACCTGTGACCCGCAGATTAAGAGTCTGCTGCTCTACCAGCTGAGCTAGCGGCCCAATTTCAAAAATCACGATGCGCCCGGTAGGATTCGAACCTACGACCTGCGGATTCGAAGTCCGTCACTCTATCCAGCTGAGCTACGAGCGCAATAGTAAAGTTTGTTGGGTGGAAGAAGGGGTTCGAACCCTCGACAATCAGATCCACAATCTGACGCTCTACCACTGAACTACTTCCACCATTAAGAAAGCATTGTTAACCAGTGCATTCAACGTTGCTAACTATGCCAAAACGCAACTATTTTGTCAACTAGCTTTTAAAAAATAATTCAACCTTTTACCAAATTGTGGATTTGTGTTAGCTCATTAGAGGTTTCTTTGGCCTCTTTTGGCGAATCTAGCGAACATTTTATAATTGCTACTTGATGGCGCCAGTTTAGAGTCTTGTTTTTTAAGGTTGAATAAAAATCTTTTTCTAAGCCAACGTAATCGAGGTTTAATTTCTTCAGAAGTGGCATATAAATAGTATTAAACCAAGTTTGTAAAATACTTTCCTCTAAATATCTAGCCTCTACAGATTCAACTATCTCATAGTTTATGTATTTAAACTTAGTTTCAAAGAGACTTGTGATATCTTCAATTTCCCAGTTCTTTCTCTTATCAGAGTAGATAATAACTTCTGCTTGTTTTAAAATATTTCTAAGAGGTGCATAAGTGATGAAATCTGAAAGTCTTGAACTATTAGAGGGCAAAGATTCGGTGGTGATCAAGGTACCTTTTACTTTTAATCTTGAATAAATTAAATTTAAGAGGTTTTGATTTTCTATAAGCTCACTATAGAGGTTCTTTGCAATAATTAACTCAAACTTTAAATCCTCTTCTAAAGAGAGAATTATGTTTTGTGTATCACCTTTAACAATCATTGGTTGTAAAAGAGGCTCTATTTCACTCTTGTAGTGTTCGATGTAATCATATTGGGCTTGAGTTTTAACTTGAGCAACCGCTAAGCCTTCCGGGTTGTGTTTCATAGCTTCCCATAAAAAGAGGCCTCGAGAAGCATTAAGTAGCAGTATGTTATCAAAACGGTTGATAGCAAGCATTTTAAAAACTTTATCTTTAAGAGTTAATAATAAAGCGGAGCCTTGAGAGCTTGCTCTTGTTAACCAAGCGCTGTTATCTGTTGGTGAGTAGGTAAGATTATCGATGTATAAATCGTTGCTAGCCGCTTCTAGTTGGGCTTGGCGGTTATTCTCCACCTTAGTCTTAATATTTGCTTCATAACCCATATTTGAAGGCTTGTAGTAGATTTTTCCCTGCAGAGTCTTTGGTAGATATTGTTGTGCTACCCAGTGGTCTTTGTAAGAGTGGGGATATAAGTATCCTTCTCCATGGCCAAAGCTTTTAGCATCTCGACTTGCATCCTTTAAATGATTAGGTACTTCTTCTTGCTTTTCTTTCTCTACATCATTTAAAGCATCAAAAAAGCCAAGAGCGGTATTGCTTTTGGGACAAGTTGATAAATAAAGGGCGGCGTGAGCTAAATGAAAGCGTCCTTCAGGTAGTCCTATGCGATCGAAGGCTGCAGCATCTGCACTAACAATAGTTATTGCATTAGGATCTGCAAGTCCTACATCTTCTGCAGCACTGATTAGCATTCTCCTAAAGATAAAGCGTGGGTCTTCCCCAGCTGCTACCATACGAGCAAGCCAATAAAGGGCTGCATCAGGGTCAGAGCCTCTTAAAGATTTAATGAAGGCGGAAATTACATCAAAGTGATAATCACCTTCTTTATCGTATAAAACTACTCGTTTTTGTATCGATTCCTCTGCAACTTCTTTAGTTATTGTTATCTTTTGTGCAAAGCGTGGGGGAAAATGTTCAAAGGTGGTTTCTACTGCAAGCTGTAAAGCATTTAATAAAGATCTTGCATCCCCATCTGCTACAGTTACAAGATGTTCAAGAGCGCCTTGTTCAAATACTATATCGTAGTTGCCATAACCGCGCTCTTTATCATCTAAAGCTTGTTTGGCAACTTGAAAGAGCTCATTTTCTGTTAAAGGTAAGAGTTGGAAGATACGAGATCTTGAAACTAAAGCAGCGTTTACTTCAAAAAAAGGATTTTCTGTGGTCGCACCAATTAATATTAGGGTACCATTTTCTACCCAAGGCAACAGTGCATCTTGTTGACTCTTATTCCAACGATGCACCTCATCCACAAACAAGATTGTTTGTTGGCTAAAGTGTTTTAAGGCGCTTTGGGCCTCTTGTATTTCGTCTCTTAAATCTTTAACCCCATCAAGGACTGCGTTTAAGGTAACAAAGCGCCTTTTTGTGGTATTTGCAATAACACGAGCAAGTGTGGTTTTACCAGTTCCTGGAGGACCATAAAAGATAATGGAAGAGAGTAAATCTGCTTGAATTGCACGGCGAAGGAGTCTTCCTTTTCCAATGATATGTTCTTGTCCAATATATTCATCTAAAGTCCGCGGTCTCATGCGATAGGCAAGGGGTTGGTCTTTTTTGTTTTCGTTCTGGCTAAATAAATCTTCCATTATTGTAACTCCGTTGAAAAAGAGGTTCTAATTCGTTGTTCAGAAAAGGCTAGTTCTGTCAAAAAGGATTCTGTTAGAAGGGTAGTAAGGTATGTATTGTTTGGAAGCTGTGGTACAACTGGTACTTCTATTTTCTTAATAGCTGAAAGAACAATTTGATTTTCACGCCAAATCATAGCTTCTTGAGAAAAAGAAGCAAAACTATTAACAAGGTACCCATCTTTTGATTTTTCAATAAAGGTAGAAAAATTTGAACTAATCTTGTCTTTTAATTGACGCTCAACATACCAAGAGACAGATTGATAGCCTTCTTGCAAGAAGAGCTGAGGATTGGTAATTTCTAATTGGTTTATATAATCTTCCATAAGAATTACTTCTTGTTTTATCGCTTCTTCAAAGAGAACAGACAAATCTGCTCTTAAGTTTGATATCAGATTATTGTACTGTGGAAGCATTGCATAGTAAGTTATTGAGTTATTGAAAGCAAAGTTTTTAGCTAAAGAAAGAGCAATTTTATTTGCATTTAACGATTTTAGTGCAGTAACTTCTGTAGAGATAAGGGTCGATTTCAGAACTTGTTGTTCATCTAAAGTTAACTCTGTACTGCTCGTTGTTGTGATACAAGAGGTTAAAAGAGTGAGAAGTAGTAAAATAAATGCAAATTTTTTCATATTTTCCTAACATTATAATAGCAAGATGGGCAATAATCAATTACACTTGACTTTGGGTCAGATAGAGTTATTTTTAGTATAGGAGTTTATATGACAGAAAGAAAAGAGTTAATTTTAACAGATTGTGCGAAACGTGAAAATGCACTCTTGAAAAATGTATATTTATGGATGAGTTTAGGACTCGTTTTAACCGCTGTAGTAGCCTATGGTGTTAGCAAGAATTTAACTTTGTTACGATTCTTTAGTACGAACTTTTTTGCGCTGATGGTTTTGATAATTGCGCAGTTATCTGTTGTAATCTTTTTAAGTGCTAAGCTACAAAAGATGAAAGCTTCAACTGCAGTAGCGTTGTTTCTCTCTTATTCAGTATTAACTGGTATCACACTTTCTTCCGTATTTATAATTTATACAGGAGCGGTAATTGCACAAGCGTTTTTAACCACTGCAATTATGTTCTTAGGGGCATCTTTTTATGCCTTTGTAACAAAACGTAATGTAGCATCTTGGGGTAGTTACTTGATGATGGGACTTTGGGGAATGTTAGCAGCATTAGTAATTAACATGTTCTTCCCAGGCTCTAGTACAATGACACTAATAATTTCTGTAGTAGGTGTAGTCCTTTTCTTAGGCTTAACCATTTATGATACAGCTAAAGTAAAGTCTATCAACGATACTTATGGAAGTGAAATGAACCAAGATGAGTTCGTGAAAATTGGTATTATAGGTGCACTTAATTTGTACTTAGACTTTTTAAATATCTTTATGTATCTATTAAGAATCTTTGGCGCACAGAGTCGTGACTAATTTAGTATATAAAGATGAGGCGGTACTGGTAGTAAATAAGATTTCAGGTCTTGCTACTGTTCCGCTGTCGGCAACAGACGATAAACCCAATTTACTCTCAGCAGTGGCAGCAGAATATCCAGAAGTTCTGGATATTGCTTCCTCTCACAGCTGGGAAGGGGGAGTTTTACATCGCCTCGATACCCTCACTTCCGGCTTAGTGTTAATTGCAAGAAATCAATATGCCTATGATAGGTTGATGGTGGAGCAATACAATAATCGTATTATTAAAACTTACACTGCTAAAGTACATCCTACAACAGAACAAAGAGAAGCTTTTCTTGATTTTCCTTATGGTGATATAACGCAATATCCTACAGTAATTAATTCTTATTTTAGACCATATGGTCCTAAAGGGGCACAAGTGAGACCTGTCTTGGTCAATCCTGAGCATTATAAGAATATGGGTAAGCTGGTATTATATACTACTGAAACAGTGCCAGAGGGTGAGAATATTATCTCTTGTTCCCTTTCTAAAGGCTTTAGGCATCAAATTAGATGTCATTTAGCTTGGGCAGGTTTTCCGATCGACGGAGATGAGCTATATGGTGGCACGCAATCTGAAAATTTTGGACTTTGTGCCACTTCAATCACTTTTAAAAGTTCTATTAATCAAAAGATGTTGACTATAACGCTCTAGCGTTCAACACCAAATACAATGGTTCTATTCTTCCAGATGATGATGCGACTTTCTAGATGTGCTTGAACTGCACGCGCAAGAACTCTGCGCTCAACATCTTTACCAACTTCTTTTAGCCCTTGTGGAGAGAGCTCATGGTTAACTCTTACAACATCTTGTTCAATAATTGGACCTTTATCTAAGTCTTCAGTTGCATAGTGGGCAGTTGCACCAATCATTTTAACGCCTCGCTCATACGCTCTAAGGTATGGATTAGCTCCTTGGAAAGCGGGTAAGAAGGCGTGGTGGATGTTAATAACCTTCCCACTAAATTCAGAGGTGAATTCAGGAGAGAGAATTTGCATATAGCGAGCAAGGACTATAAGGTCGATATCAAAGCGGTGGAGTAGCTCAGATATCTTTTTTTCTTGCGCAACTTTATCTCCATTTACAGGTATAAAGTAGTACGGGATTCTAAATTGGTTGGCAACCTTTTCTAAGTCAGGATGGTTTGAAATAATTAAAGGAATTTCACAATTGAGGTCTCCTTCCATATTTCTAGCAACTAAATCATAGAGGCAGTGACTGGTTTTGCTGACAAGTATTGCAACTCGTGATTTGTAATCTGAATAGTGGCAAGACCAATTGAGGTTATTAGCTTCTGCAAAAATTGCAAATTCTTCTTCTAATTCTTTTCGAGTAGTCTGCATATCTTTTGCATCAAGCTCAATACGCATAAAATAATGATTTTCCCAGCTGTCTGTATGTTGTTGACAGTGAAGAATATTGAAATCTTTATTATAAAAGTAGTTAACGATATCAGAGAGTATTCCTTTCTTATCCTCACATTGAATTAAAAAGATAATCTTGTTCATACATCACTATCCTTGAATTCTTTAGTTTGGATGCTATCACTATCTTTATCGGAGGTGACAATTTCAATTTTACGTTCGATATCTTTAATAGTACTAGTTAGCTTCTTTTCAAGCGCATTAGCTTCTTCATAAAGTTTGATAGCTTCTTCTAAACCGGTGTTCTCATCTTTAAATTTTTCTGTAATTGCTTCAAGGCGAGCAAGATCTGTTTCAAAACTCATTTATTATCTCCAATATTTTTTAGCATTAACTTGCCATCGCTGACAATTGCTGTAATTACTTGTGATTTAAGCCCAGTTTGGGTTGTTTTTATGATATTACCATATTCATCTTTTAAAATGGAATAGCCTCTTTTAATTATTGCATAAGGATTAAAAGACTCTATTTTAGTCTTTTCTTTTTCGAGCATATTACTCTTTTCCTTATAAATAGAAGTTAGTTGGTAACTTCTATAGGTTTTCATTTCTTTAAGGCTTTGATTATAGTCTTTCAACTTACTATTAAGCTTATCCTGAATTAAGAGCTTAGCACTCTTAATCTTGGTTTTAGCATCTGTTAGCTTTTTCTCTAAAGTATGAATTTTATTCTCATTCTCATAAGAGAGTAATAACTCTACTTTATTAAGCTTCCCTTTAAGCAAAGCTTCTATCTTATTCGCTTTTTCTAAAGTGAATTTAGCATAATTTAACTTTTGCTTTAAAATCGATTCTATACTATAAGCTTCTTTTAGTTTTATTTGTGCATTCATCAACTTAGCGTTGATAGTTGATGAGATAGTAAAGTGTGACTTTTCTATCTTATCACTTACTTCCTTATATGCTTGAGTTGCAAGTTCAGCTGCAGCTGAAGGAGTAGAAGCTCTTAAAGAGGCAATGTAATCGGAAAGAACCCAATCATTTTCATGCCCAACAGCTGAAATGATAGGAATCTCGCAGTTGTGCATTGCTTCAATAACCTGGGGAGATGAAAAACAGGCTAAATCTTCAGGGCTTCCTCCACCTCTGCCTAGAATTATTAAATCACCTAAAAGAAAACTATCTGCTTGCTTAATGCGGGAGGCGATCATATTAGGTGCTTCCTCTCCTTGAACAAGAGTTGGAAGGATAATTATATCGAGTCCTGGTGCTCTACGCTTAGTAATTTGCAAAATATCGCGTATTGCCGCACCGGTAGAGGCTGTAATAACTACAAGCCTTTTGGGATATTTAGGAATTATTCTTTTGTTCTTTATATCAAAATAGCCTAAGTTTTGATAATATTGCTTAAGTTTTTCAATTTGGGCAAGTAAATCGCCAGTTCCTTTTCTTACCATCTTATCTACAACAATTTGATAAGTGCCGTAGGGAACATAAACTTCTATATTGCCATAGACTGTAACAAAGTCGCCATTATCTGGGAGAAAATCGAGATTATATTGTCGAGTTTTAAACATTACGGCACTGATTTTACTTTTTTCATCTTTTAAGGAAAAGTAAAAGTGACCAGAGGAGGAAGGTTTAAAGCCTGAAATTTCTCCCTCTAAAGCTAAGTTATAAAACCCTGTTTTAAGAGTTTCCGCAATTAAAGCGTTACATTCACTAATCTTTAAAGGATGATCTAAAAGGGCTGTATCTACATTCATAGCTAGTAGTATACTGATTATTCTAAATTAAAACAATTTAAGAACTTGATATTGTTTACGATTAAAAACCATTATAAGATTTTCCACAAACTATAAAGTGTTAGGAATTTTTGATTATCCTCTTATTGTTCCCTAACAAAAAGAAAAAAGCCCTCATTTTGTTTTTCCCGACAAAAGACTCTTTCCTTACCACAATCCAACCGACCAAAAAGGAGAGCCGAACCGACATTACAATATTACAGTTCAAGCAAGAATTATCTTTTAGAAATTCCGTAAAAATAGCAAATAGCGTACAAGAAAAAATTTCTTTATTACTCTATAAGGTAACATTCACTCTAATTGCTACTTCTTAATTAGTTAAATTACTTTCTGTCTTCGGTTTTATTTGTTGCTTGTTAAGTAGTATTCCTAAACCTAAGAAGATTAGAAAGAGTCCAATTGTAAATACTATTGAGAGGTAGTAGGTGAAAGAAAGAATTAAGCTTATAGCAGCTGCTGAAAAAGTAATTATCGCAATATTTAAAATTGCATTAAACTTTAGAGAAAGCAAAAAGATTATTATACCAAGGCTTAAAGCAATTAGTATAAAGGCAAGATTTTTAGTAAAGAAGATAAAGGGAAGTGCTATTAAGAAAGCTAAATAATTTAGAAATTGCTTATCGATTAAAAAGAGGCTTACTCCAATAATAATTCCAATTAACAAAGCAGTAGGTGTTTTGAAAATCAAATAAGGAATTAGTAAGATAAGCAGGGGAAGAGATAGCTTTTTAAATTTAACGCCATAAATTAAAGTAAAGAGGGCGGCAATTAGTGTAAAGGAAGTTACAAGCATAATAAAAATGCTGTGCCGATTAAGACACAGCATTAATTTGTTAATTAACCTTCTTCAATTGCGCCAACTGGGCAAGCATCTGCAGCTTCTTTAACTGCATCGATGTTGTCAGCAACTGCAGATTCGTCTACAACTGCTTTGTCTTCAATTGAAAATACTGCATCACAAATTGATTCACAAGCACCGCAAGCGATACATTCATCATTAACTTTAACTGTCATTTTTATTTCTCCTTATTTTACATCATGTGGAACAAAC
>CAYYEN010000092.1:0-8755 GCA_964470795.1 uncultured Spirochaetaceae bacterium
TAACATGAATATCGTATTCCACTCCCATGAAACTGCGGGTGTTTCCATCCAACAATATATGAGTGCTATCGAAGCTGGTGCTAACCAAGTTGACCTTTCAATGTCTCCTTGTTCTGGTGGTACTTGTCAACCTGACATTATCACAATGTGGCACGCTCTCCGCGGTACCGATTATGATTTAGGAATTGATGTTAATAAAGTTCAAGAAGCTGAAAGAGTATTTGAAGATTGTATGAAAGACTACTTCTTACCTCCAGAAGCAACTATGGTTAACCCTAACATCCCATTCTTCCCACTCCCAGGCGGCGCACTTACCGCTAACACTCAAATGCTTAGAGATAACAACCTCATGGACAAATATCCTCAGATTGTTGAAGCTATGGGCGAAGTTGTTAGAAAAGGTGGTTTCGGTACCTCTGTTACTCCAGTATCTCAGTTCTATTTCCAACAAGCTTTCAACAACGTTATGTTTGGACCTTGGAAGAAAATTGCTGAAGGTTATGGCAAGATGGTTCTTGGCTATTTTGGTAAGACTCCAGTTCCAGCTGATGCAGAAGTAGTAAAAGTAGCTGCTGAACAACTTAAAAAGGATCCTACAACTGAAAAAGTTGTTGATATTAACGATAAAGATCCTAACAAGGGAAGAAACGCAGCAATTGCTATGCTAAAAGAAGCAAACCTTGAAGAGAGTGAAGAAAACATTTTCATTGCAGCTAGCTGTAAAGAAAAAGGTATTCTCTACCTCACAGGTAAAGCAAAAGTTAATGGCGTTAGAAAAGTTGAAGCTAAAAAGGCTGAAGCTCCTAAAGCAGCAGCTCCTGCTAATGCAAGTGGCGAATACACAGTTACCGTTAATGGCACCGCTTATGGTGTTAAAATTGCAAACAATGCAGCAATTGTTAACGGCGTAAGTTATCCTTTATCAGTTGCTGACGGTATTGCAGTACAAGCTGCAGCTCCAGTTGCAACAGTTGTTACCGGTAGCACCGATATCAACGCTCCAATGCCAGGTCTCGTTTTAAAAGTTAACGTAAAAGTTGGCGATGCTGTTAAGAAGAATGATTGCGTAATGGTTATGGAAGCTATGAAGATGGAAAATGAAATCTTTGCTCCATGTGATGGCGTTATTTCTGCTATCCCAGTTGGACAAGGCGATCAACTCCAAGCTGGCGATGTTCTCATGAGCATTGGCGGTGTTGCAGTTGCAGCTCCAGTTCAAGCAGCTCCTGTACAAGCGGCAGCTCCAGTTCAAGCGGCTCCAGTTGCTAGTGGTGCTGGCACAACAGTTTCTGCTCCAATGCCTGGTTTAATTCTTCGTTATAACGTAAAAGTTGGCGATGCTGTTAAAGAAAATGACTGTTTATTAGTCATGGAAGCTATGAAGATGGAAAATGAAATCTTTGCTCCAGCTTCAGGTGTTATCAAATCTATCAGCGCTAACCAAGGTGAACAACTCCAAGCTGGAGATACCATCTTGGTTATCGGTTAAGAGGTAAAAAATGGGTAATGGAATTTCAAACGGACTAGTTTCCCTCGTTCAATCCACCGGCTTGTATGGTTTCTTACAACAGGGTGGTTGGGGCAACTTTGTCATGATTTTAGTTGGATTTGTCCTACTCTATTTGGCTATCAAGAAAGGTTTTGAACCTTTATTGTTAGTTCCAATAGGATTTGGATGTATTTTATGTAATATCCCATTTGCATATATCGCAGGTATTGACCCCGCTTCAGGAAATCCTGGTTTTATCCAGCTCTTATTCGAAGCTGGTATCGATACAGGACTTTTCCCAATTCTCATCTTCATGGGCGTTGGCGCAATGACCGACTTTGGACCACTTATTGCTAACCCTAAGACTTTCTTAATGGGTGCAGCAGCTCAGCTTGGAATCTTCTTTGCTTTGATCGGTGCTCTCCTTCTCTCCTTCATTCCTGGTATCAACTTCACACTTCCAGTAGCCGGTTCTATCGGTATCATTGGTGGTGCAGATGGTCCTACCGCTATTTATGTAACTCGTTTACTCGCTCCTGAATATCTTGGTTCTATCGCTGTTGCGGCTTATTCCTACATGGCTTTAGTACCTATCATTCAGCCACCTATCATGAGAGCACTTACTACAAAAGAAGAAAGAATGATCAAGATGGAACAACTTCGTCCTGTTTCAAAAACAGAAAAAATCTTGTTCCCAATCATGGTATTATCTGTTTGTGCAATTCTTCTTCCTTCCGCTTGTCCTTTAATTGGTTCCCTTATGTTTGGTAACCTTTGTAAAGAATGTGGAGTAACTAACCGTCTTTCAGAAACTATGCAAAACGCTTTGATGAACATCGTAACCATTTGTTTAGGACTCTCTGTTGGTTCTAAGATGGCAGCAGATCACTTCTTGAACATTGAAACCTTAGGTATTCTACTTCTTGGTGCAGTTGCTTTCTCAATCGGTACCGGTGGTGGTGTTCTTATTGCTAAGTTAATGAATAAACTCAGTCCAAAGCATCCTATCAACCCTTTAATTGGTGCAGCAGGTGTATCCGCAGTTCCAATGTCAGCTCGTGTAGCTTCTAAGGTTGGTCAAGAAGAGAATCCTCAAAACTTCCTCTTAATGCATGCTATGGGCCCAAACGTTTCTGGCGTTATCGGCTCTGCAGTTGCAGCTGGTGTTTTAATGTCAGTTATCCCTTCCTTGATGAAATTAATCTAATTTCAACTTGTTGAAGATTGTACTCAGGATTTAAAAGTCCTGAGTATTTTTTTTGTTTTTTTTAATTATATTTAGAGTATGTGGATTTTAATTTTACTTCTTGCTCTTCTACTACTTTGGAGTGCCAATTTATGGTTCTACCACGATTTACCCCTTAACAGGCTCAGCTCTCATGAAGTGGATTGCTTTAGTCCAAAGTGCAAGAGCATAATCTACAAGAACAATAGTAAAAAAGCTGTCTTGATGATCCATGGCTTTCCCACTACTCCTCAAATATATCAATATAGTGCAAAGGTCTTTAGTCAAAACGGCTACGATGTGTATGCCCCATTAATTCCCTCTTTTAGAACCGATTACCATGAGTTTTATAAAACCAATTTTACTGCTTGGTTTGACTATATCGATAACTATTATCTAAAGCTAAGAGAGCAATACCCATATTTATCAGTCTTAGGAGTTTCTATGGGAGGAGCGATGACGCTAAAGCTTGGCGAGATTCACAATATTTTAAATAAACCAGACTGCCTTATTTCAATTTCTGCACCAGTTATCTTTAACAGCTTTAAATATAAAACCTTTACCTACCCATCCGCCTACCTTGCCCGCCTAGTAGCCCCTTTCCTTCCTTATATAAATCCTAGAAATACTTCTTATAACCCAAAAAGAGATGATGGGGCTGAAGAATGGACCGGCTATAAAGGTGTTTACTTAAACCAGTCTCTCTCACTTATCTGGAATTTGAAGTTTATCTATAAAGATTTACCAAAGATTTCTGAGCCCATTTTCTTAATGCATGACAAAAACGACAAGACTGTGCCATTTAAAAATCTTGAAATAATATCAAAGGGTATAGCATCTGTTAATAAATGTGTTAATATTGTAGAGATGAAGGGCGGAAAGCATACACATCATAGTTTATTGATGTATCGCTCCGTTCAAGAAGACTATACTAAGCGAATTTTGAATTTTATGGAGGCTTGCTATGACCACAAAACGAATTGAACACATCTCCTGGGATGAATACTTTATGGGAGTTGCAGTATTATCTGCTCTCAGATCAAAAGATCCTAACACACAAGTGGGTGCTTGTATTGTTAATGAAGATAAGAAGATTGTTGGGGTTGGTTATAATGGCTTTCCTATCGGTTGCTCTGATGATGACCTTCCTTGGGATAGAGAAGGCGAATGGTTAGATACCAAATATCCTTATGTCTGTCATGCTGAATTAAATGCTATTTTAAACTCTATCAACGGCAACTTAAAGAACTGCACTATCTATGTTGACCTCTTTCCTTGTAATGAATGTGCAAAAGCAATAATACAATCGGGGATAAAGAAGGTTGTTTATTTATCTGATAAATACAAGGATACCGATAGCACTAAAGCTAGTAAGAAGATGTTTAGTGAAGCTAAGGTTGAATTTGTTCAACTTCAAATAAACGAGAATGAAATTATCCTAAAATTTAAAAAATAATTTTTTAATCAATTTTGATACTTTGTATAAAATTTAGACAACTAGCTAATAGTTGTTTATTGTTTTACGTTTCATCACGGATTATTTTTATCCTAAGAATAGAAGAAAGATATGTCCGTAAAACAAACAATGGTAAGACTTGCATTAGATAAAGGCTTAGACATCGCCTTTAAAAAAATTAAGGCAGATCCAGTTAATGGAGTTACTGATGCTGTAAAGCTACTTGAGCAATATATGCCTAATACCAAACATGATGAAGTTTACACTAAAACGGGAAACGTATTTACAAACTTTCCTCATTATGTAGAGGATCCAAACTCAAAATGGGTTAAATTTGGAACTCATTTAGTCCAAGATGTAGATACTGATATTTTAAAATCTTTAGCAATTAACCTTGGGTATAATGCAGGTTATGTAGGACTTGAAAAGGTTCGTAATATTAGAGATGAAGAAAAGAGAAATGCGCCTTGGGTACTGCTTTTCGATCCAACTAGCGCTTGCAATAGACATTGTACAGGTTGTTGGGCAGCTGAATATGGTCATCAATTAAATCTTTCTTATGAGGATATGGATAGAATCGTAACGGAAGGTAAAGAGCAAGGTATTTATTTTTATCTAGTAACTGGTGGAGAGCCACTGGTTAGAAAAGCAGATTTAATAAAACTTTGCAAAAAGCATTCAGATTGCGCCTTTCAAGCCTTTACTAATGGCACACTAGTTGATGAAGAGTTCTGCCAACAACTACTAGAGGTAAAGAACCTCACCCTAAATATTTCTGTAGAAGGTTATGAAGAGCAAAATGATGCACGTCGAGGAGAGGGTTGTTTTAACACTGTAATGGATGCTATGGATCTTCTTAAAGCGCATAAATGTCTTTTTGGTGTCTCTATTTGTTACACTAGTGCCAACTATAAGACTGTAGTTAGCCAAGAGTTCTTAACCATGCTTCAAAATAAAGGCTGTAAATATGCTTGGTTCTTTCACTATATGCCTGTTGGTAACAGTGCTAGTACAGAGCTTTTACTAACTCCAGAGCAAAGAGAAGAAGTTTATCATAAGATTAGATACATGAGAAGTTTAGCTTGTCCTCTAGAGATGGCCTTACTCGACTTTCAAAATGATGGCGAGTATGTAGGAGGTTGTATTGCTGGCGGTAAAAACTATGCCCACATCAACGCAAATGGCGATGTTGAGCCTTGTGTTTTCATTCACTACTCTACTGCTAACATTCATGATATGAGTTTAAAAGAAGCACTCTCCCAGCCTCTTTTTAAAGAATATTATAAGAGACAAGCGTTTAACGATAATATGCTCATGCCGTGCCCTATGCTTGAGAACCCTGAAGTCTTAAAAGAGATGGTAGCAAAGGCTAATGCACATTCCACAGACTTACAAAGTCCAGAAAGCGCTGAACATTTATGTTCTAAATGTGAGCACTACGCAACAGAATGGGCACCTGTTGCAGACAAATTATGGAATAATAAAGAGCACAAATAATTTCCTTACTTATTTTATAGCTCCCCTTGCCTCTTTTCTTAGACGACACTTCTAGGAAGGGAGGCTTTTTACTTTCCCGCTCTATGCTTTAGGAAGGTAACGATATCGAAAATCTTCATATCTGGTGTAATTAACGATTCTGTTGCACACCAAATGCTTTCAATCTCCTCAAGATATTCCACTTCAATTTCTGGAAATCTTTCATATAGCTCTAAGGCTTTACTGCTTATTAAATCGACATAGACTTTTGAAAAGCCTAAATTAATACTAAGGGCAGCAGCAGCTTGTCCTTGAATTTTATCATGTAAGATTAAATCTTTTTTATTCTCATAAGTCGAGACAAAGTCTTCACAATCGAGTAAAGGGTGTAACCATTTACCGGTATCGGAATAAACGGTTTCTTTCCCTTCTAGAATTTCTAAACTATGGTTATTTTCTAATTTATTAAACACAGAATCAGTATAAATTTTATAGAGTTGCTTGACAACTAGTTTTTCTCCATTACAATTGAGGTAGACGGAATTGAGTATCACAGACCGCTGTCAAGACAAGACAGAAGCTAAGCGGCCAAGGCCTCTAAGAAATACTATTTATAGGGGAGAAAGTATGTTAACACTAACTATTAACGGTGAAGTCGTAACTACTTCAAAAGATAAGAACTTATTATCTTTTCTTAGAGATGATTTACATTTGGTTGGAACTAAAGATGGATGCTCAGAAGGTGCTTGTGGTGCTTGTACTGTAATTGTTGATAAAAAAGCAACAAAAGCATGTGTTTTTAAATTATCACGATTAGAAAATAAAGAAGTAATTACTATTGAAGGCTTAAGCGAAAGGGAAAAAGAGATTTACTCTTACTCTTTTTCAATTGCAGGAGCAGTACAATGTGGGTATTGTACTCCTGGTATGATCATGTGCGCTAAAGCTTTGATAGACCAAAACAACAATCCAACCAGAGAGGATGTTAAGAAAGCTATTAGAGGAAATATTTGTCGTTGTACAGGTTATATCAAGATTGAAGATGCAATACTCTTAGCCGCTAAATTATTTAGAGAAAACACTTCTATTGAAAGCGTGAAGCAACTATCACTTGATAACATACAGCAACAACGTGTTGATGCAGTTACTAAAGCAATGGGACAAGGTCTTTTTGTTGATGATATCACGCTTGAGGGAATGGTCTATGCAAAGGCCATAAGACCTAAGTTTGCCAGAGAAAGAATTATCAGTATCAACACTAAAAAAGCGGAAGAAGATGAGTCTTGTGTGAAAGTTATCACAGCTAAAGATGTACCTTGTAATATGAGTGGTCATATTCTAAAAGACTGGCCAGTACTTATTAAAGAGGGTGATATAACCTCTTATCAAGGAGATGCAATTGCGCTAGTAGTCTCTGAAAGCAAACAAGAGCTCGATCGTATCGCGACACTAGTTGAAATCGAAGAGGAAGAATTAGAAGGTATTTTTACTATAGAGGATGCCCTTAAGGATGAGATAAAAGTCCATGAAGGAAGATCTAATATATTAGTAACAGAAGTTATAAAGCGAGGCGATGTAAAGCAAGCCCTTGATAATAGTGACTTTGTATTAGAAGAAACCTTCTCAACTCCTCACACTGAACATGCGTTTATGGAAATGGAGTGTGCCATTGGAGTTTATAACCCAGAAAACAAAGGTGTTATAGTCTATACGGGAAGCCAAAGTGTATATGATGAGCAACGAGAAATTTCTCACATTTTAAACCTTAGCAAAGAACAAGTAACTTGTAAAAGCTGTTTTGTAGGCGGTGGCTTTGGTGGGAAAGAGGATATGTCGGTTCAGCATCATGCAGCCCTAGCCTCTTACCTCTTACACCGTCCAGTTAAAGTAAAGCTAACTCGACAAGAGAGTTTAATCGTGCACCCAAAGCGCCACCCAATGGATATGAAGTTACGCCTAGGCGCTAATAAAGATGGAAAAATTACAGGACTTGAATGCACTATCGATGCAGATACCGGAGCCTATGCGTCTTTAGGGGGCCCTGTATTACAGCGCGCTTGCACTCATGCCTCCGGTCCTTACAATTATCAAAATATCCAAGTTATAGGACGAGCGCTTTACACTAATAATGTACCAAGTGGTGCTTTTAGAGGTTTTGGAGTCACACAGTCTTGTTTTGCTTTTGAAGCTCTATTAAACAAGATGGCTGAAAAGCTTGGTCTTGATGGGTATCAAATAAGATTAATTAATGCCCTTAAGCCTGGAGATGTTATGCCTAACGGGCAAATCGCTTCCTCCGATACAGGACTACTTAAATGTTTAGAAGCTGTAAAAGAGGCCTACTATAAAAAAGATGTAATTACGGGAATTGCTTGTGCCTTTAAAAACAGTGGAATTGGTGTTGGTAATGAAGATGTTGGTCGCTGTATCTTATCTGTAGAAGGGGGAAAGGTGCACATAAGGACCTCTGCCTCTTGTATGGGACAGGGACTTGCAACCGTCACCACTTTAATTGTTCAAAAGGTACTAGGCTTAAAACTTTCACAAATTGTCGCTGAAAATCCTGATACAGCTCGTACTCCAGACTCTGGCACTTCTACCGCTTCTAGACAAACTGTCTTTACTGGAGAAGCAACAAGACGGGCAGCGCTTAGTCTCAAAGAAAAGCTTAACGGAAGACCTCTAATAGAGGCTGAAGGCGTTGAAGTATATGAGGAGTTCAACTTTCCAACAGACCCTATAACTAGTACCAAAGAACACCCTATTTCACACCTTGCCTACAGCTATTCAGCACAAGTTGTTGAATTAAATGCAGAAGGTAAAGTTACTAAGGTTACTGCCGCAAGCGATGCGGGAACCGTGATAAACCAAACAGCAATAGAGGGGCAAGTTGAAGGTGGAGTTGTAATGGGTATTGGTTTTGCACTTACTGAAAAGTTTCCTTTAGAAAAAGGAATTGTAAAATGCAAGTATGGAACACTGGGTCTACTAAGAGCCACTGAAGTTCCAGAAATAGAAACCATTTTTGTTCATGGACCTCAAGTTTCTCCTTACGCTTTTGGAGCAAAAGGAATTGGTGAGCTTTGTACCATTCCAACAGCTCCAGCTG
>CAYYEN010000093.1:0-8747 GCA_964470795.1 uncultured Spirochaetaceae bacterium
AATAAGGAAAACAAATGCAAAGAAGACTCACTAAACAAAAAGAATTAATATTAAATTTAGTTAGAATTAATTGTAATCACCCTACAGCTGAAGAAGTTTATCTTCAAGCTAAAGCTGAAAAGGATGATATCAGTAGAGGAACCGTTTATAGAAACCTCCATTTGCTTGCCGAAGATAACTTTATCAAAGAAATCCCTGCTATTGGAACTTTCCCTAATCGTTATGATTTCAATATTTCAAAACATTTTCATGTAATTTGTGATGAATGTGGTATTATAGAAGATGTAGATGTGGAAATTCCAGTTATAGATGTTTCAAATATTTATAAATCGGGATTCGAAGTTAATGAATGTGAAATTATATTTCGTGGACTTTGTTCGAAATGTAAAAATAAAAGAAATTTATAGGAGTCAATTATGGAATTAAAAGGTAGCAGAACAGAAAAATGTTTACAGGATGCTTTCGCTGGCGAGAGCATGGCAAGAAATAAGTATACTTACTTTGCATCAAAAGCAAGAAAAGAAGGCTATGTTCAAATTGCCCACATTTTTGAAGAAACTGCTGGAAATGAAAAAGAACACGCTGAATTATGGTTTAAATTACTTCAAGACAATGGCGAAATTGCAACAACAGCAGAAAACTTGAAAGCTGCAGCTGCAGGCGAAAACTACGAGTGGACAGATATGTATGCTGGTTTTGCTAAGATTGCTGAAGAAGAAGGCTTTAAGAAAATTGCTGCTCTCTTTAAAGGAGTTGCAAAAATTGAAGCTGAACATGAACAGAGATATTTAGCTTTATTAAACAATGTTGAAAAGGGTTTAGTTTTCTCAAGAGATGGCGAAATGATTTGGAAATGCAGCAACTGCGGTCATATCGTAGTTGGTAAATCAGCTCCAGAAGTTTGTCCAGTATGTGCTCACCCACAAGCATATTTTGAATTATTAAGCAGAAATTATTAATCTTAAAATATTACTAATTGAGTAAATAAACTGTTCAAAGATCTGAAAAGGTTTTTGAGCAGTTATTTTTTTGTATTCTTTGTGAAGGGTAAAAAAAACTATACTCGTTTTTAGATTTCATTGTTATATTATAGACATGGAACAGAAATCTAGTTTTAATGCAAACACATCTTTAGTATTAGGAATCTTGAGTATTGCTCTTTGCTTTACTCGTGTATTTTCAATAGTGGGTATTGTTTTAGGAATTATTGGTATCGTATTATCGCATAGCCTTAGAAAAACTGAACAAGTTGCTCAAACAGGATTTATCTTGTCGATAATTGGGTTATCACTCAATAGTGTCTTAATTGTCTTCCTTGTAGCAATTTTTGGTTTTTTATTTATGTTTATTTAAGGAGGAGATTATGGATTATTCAAAACATACAGGTACACCCTTAGTATTAGGTATTCTATCGGTTGTATTATCTCTATTGTATTTACCAGCACCAATTGCTTTTGTACTGGGAATAATAGGTACAATTACTGGTTATAAAGCAAGAGAAGTTTCTGGAAAGAGTGGCTTTGTGCTGAGTTTGATTGGATTGATAGCCTCATCTTTGATTTTACTAACTTTTGTGTGTAACCTCTCTGGATTACACACCTGCTTTAATTCTTTTAGATATTTTTAAAAGTTATTTTCTAGGTAAGCTTTAATTTCCAAGCTTTTTTCCATTGGAAATTGAGCGCCTAGAATACTTATTATTTCACCAGCTAAATAAGAGGCAATATTACCAGCGCTTCTTACATCGTAGCCTTTTGCAATACCATAAAGAAAACCTGCTGCATATGTATCACCAGCACCGGTTGTATCTACAGGATTTGATGAGCCTGAAACTGGGATTGAGATAATGTTGTTATTATGAGAAATAAAGGAACCCTTTATGCCATTTTTAACAATAGCTATATCACAGAGTTTTCCCATCGACTTACAGCATTCTTTAGCTTCGTAATTATCAAAGAGATATCTAGCTTCTTCACTATTTGCAAAAACAATATCACAGTATTCTTTAATCAATTCTAAGAAAGTTTGGCGATAACGACCTACTGCAAAAGGATCAGCTAAGTCAAAAGCTACTTTTATATTGTTAGCTTTACAGATTTCTAAAACTTTCTTTATCGCTCTTTTTTGAGGTTCTGTATCCCACATGTAACCGGTGAAATAGAAAATATCAGCCTTCTTTGCAGACTCAATATTTACATTTATATCATCGTAGCAACGGTTAGCTCCTAAATAGGTATTCATCGTTCTCTCTCTATCTTCGGTTAATAAGATGATAGAAGTTCCGGTTGGTTCAACTTGCTCGGTGAGCTCATCAATAACACCAATCTTCTTTAGTTTTTCATGATAAACTCTTCCTAGCTCATCATCTCCAACTCCACCACCTAAGGTTGTTTGAATACCTAATTGTCTTAAGGTAATCATAGTATTAGGAGCAGAGCCGCCAGCTGAAAGAGTTATCTCTTTATCTTTAAGAAATTCAAGTAATTCTTTGTGTCTTGCTTTGTCAATTAAACACATAGTGCCTTTATGCAGGCCTTGTGTAATTAAATCTTTTTCTGTTATGTAACAGAGCATATCTATAAGAGTGTTGCCAATACCGTATATATTCATTGCTTAAGTATAAAAGCAAAATTGAAGCTTTGCAATTGTCATAATCAAATTATGCGACTAAACTCTAAGTATGAGCTATTATTCTATCAACGGTGGATTATCATTAAGTGGAAAGGTAAGAATAAGTGGAAATAAAAATGCTGCTTTACCTTGCATAGTTGCAACTTTATTAACCGATGAGTCTTGTTTGTTAAAAAATATCCCTTATATCCAAGATGTTAAAGTAATGTTTAAAATCTTATCAGATATAGGTTCTGCTGTTTCTTTTTTAGGTGATGGACAATATGCGGTGAAATCTAATATTAAAGCTATAGAATTTAACTCCTCTTTAATAGATAGCGTGAGAGGTTCTATCTTGTTTGCTGGTCCTTTGTTAGCGAGAGGCTATAGTATTGAACTTCCGCCTCCTGGTGGCGATGTAATAGGACTCAGGCGGTTAGATTCCCACTTCTTAGGCTTTACCTCTTTAGGAGTTAAGTGTGAAGTAATGAATAATGGTTATCTTAAAATGGTTCCTCCTAAACGTTTAATTGGTACTGATATCATTTTAGATGAAGCTTCTGTTACTGCTACAGAGAATATTGTAATGGCAGCGGTGTTAGCAGAAGGTAAAACTACTCTTTATAATGCTGCTTGTGAACCTCATATACAATCTTTATGCAATATGCTTAATAAAATGGGTGCTAAAATAAGTGGAATAGGTTCTAACTTTATTACGATAGAAGGGGTTGAAAGTCTTAAAGGGGTTTCTCATGAACTTACTTTCGATTACATGGAAGCTGGTTCTTACATAGGACTAGCTGCTTGTACAAATAGTGAGTTTACCTTAACTAATATAGATACCTCTAATATGTTTCCTCTACAACGCGGTTTTGAAAAACTAGGAATTACTTTTGAGTTAAAACAAGATAGTATTTATATTCCAAAGGAACAATCGAAGGTTATTAATAAAACCTATTTAGGCGTTATTGATAAATTAGATGATGGTCCTTGGCCATGCTTTCCTGCAGATTTACTTTCAATCATGGTAGTTGTAGCGACTCAAATGAAAGGGCAGTTATTAATCCATGAAAAGATGTTTGAGTCTCGAATGTATTTTATTGATAACCTAATAAAGATGGGAGCTGACATAATCTTATGTGATCCTCACCGTGCGTTGATAAATGGACCTAAAGCTTTACATTCTGCCTCTGTAGTAAGTCCTGATATCAGAGCTGGTATGTCGCTAATAATTGCTGCCTTAGCTACTAAAGGAAATACTGTAATTTCTAATATTGAGCAAGTTGAAAGAGGTTATGATTGTATTTTAGATAAACTTCTAAAAATAGGTGCAGATATAACACGCGGTAACTAAATTCCCTAAATTGGCCCTAAAACTTTGAGTTGTCCACAAGTTATCCACAAGTGGTTAATTTTGTAGTTATTTAAGGGTAATAGGTTTGAAACAAGTTACAAATATAGTTAAAATGTAATTATAAATAAGTAATGATTAATTAATTATATTATAGGTACTTATCTTAATTAGGCTTACATCTAAATATAATAAAAGTTATATAATTTTTATAACGTTATAGCTTTGTAAGAAGTTACAGAAATAACATAAAAAGAGTGAGTTGTCAACAGGTTTTCCACAGGCTTATAAACAGCTGTTCAATTAGTTCTATCTTTCTAATTTAGAAAGAAATAATAGCCTTTTCATAGTAAAAAGGCTAAAAACTTAAGATGAAGTAATTTTAGAATTTCATTTATAATTATGTTTCTATTAGTTCGGTAGTTGGTATCAATTGTTTAGAATTGTAAAAGTGAACTCTGTCTATCACCGAAAAGAGTTCTCTAACATTTCCAGGCCATGAGTAGGTAAAGAGATTATCGAATTCAGCAATATAGTCAGTATAGCCTTGCTTCTTTTCATAGTAGTAGGTGAGTTGAGGGATATCCTCTATTCTTTCCCTAAGTGGTGGAATATAAATCTTTATATTTGAAATACGATGAAAGAAATCCTTTCTCAATAGTTTTGTCGTAAGGAGTTCTTTGTAGTCAATATTTGAAGCTGTGATTAAAGAAAACTTTGTGTATCGAAGTTTTGGATCTCCGACAACTCTATATTCTCCATTTTCTAAAAGACGTAAAAGCTTTGCTTGTCCATTTTTTGAAAACTCTTCTATCTCATCTAAAAATAGGGTACTGTTTTTAGCTTTTTCAATTAGTCCTATTTGGTTTTCGTAAGCTCCAGTAAAAGAACCTTTTGTATGACCAAATAACAGACTATCCATTAATTGACCTTCGAGTAAGGAGCAGTTTGCAGTTATTATTTCTTTTGTAGGAAAGCGGAGATTATGAATTGCTCTTGCAATAATATCTTTACCAGTTCCGGTATCGCCGTATAAAAAGATATTATAGTCAGTTTGAGATAATTTCCTAATAATCTTTTTTATCTTTATAATTGCTTCCGAACTTCCTATTAAAATATCATCTAAGGCATCTTTTTGAAGTACTACTTTATCAGAAACTTTAGTCTTAAGAATTTTTAAAATAGAGTTATCTATCGGACGAGTTGCAAAAATAAGTTGCCCTTCACTTATGATAGCAGGTTTTACCTTATCGCTAGAAACTAATAAAACAATTTTATTCTTTGGAAAGTTTTCTACAAGATAGTAAAGAATTTCAAGACTACCTTGAAATCTATCATCTAAGAATATTATAGATTCGCTATTGTTATCTATTAATGGTTTTATTTTTGTAAACTGTTCGAAAGCTTTACAAGTAATTGTTTGAAAAGTTAGAATTTTATTTAAAGTAGTTCTTAAGTGCATATCTAATGTTATTAAAATGACATCCATATTAACACGCCTCACAACCAATAGAATAACAGAGTGTGAGTATCTGGCAACTCTCAAATGTGAGTAATCAATTTAAAAAGGTCTGAATTGCACCAACTGTATAGAGTCCGGCATTCTCAGCTCTTAAGATATTGGTCTTTAAAAGAACTGCATTTCCGCCTTCGTTTTCAAAAGCTAAACATTCTTCATCACTAAAGCCACCTTCACTACCGATAAAAAGAGAGATTTCAGTTTGTCCTTTTATCACCTCAAAAAGAGTCTTAGAATTTTTCAATAAGCTTTGATGTAGCATTATTTTACAGCCTGTGGCTGTAGAAAGGGCTTGTTTAAAGCTTGTAACTGGTGTTAAGGGAGGAACTGTTTTAGCTCCACTTTGTTGAACTGCTTCTTTTATGATTGTTTCTAAGCGAAGGATATCATGTTCGTTTAGCTCTTGTTCTTGAGTAAACTGAGAGGTGATAAAGCAGATTTTTGTAATTCCTGTTTCTGTCAAGGCTCTAACTATTTGTTCATTCTTTTTGCCCTTACAAAGCGCTTGGTAAACTGTAATTTTAACAAACTCTCCTTTAAAGCCTGAAAGATGATCAAGCAAGGTGCTTTCAGGGTTGTCTGTTTGACAAAGAGTTAGTGTGCTCTCTTGCAGTTTTGCTTGATAATAATTGCCTTTAATGTCTTGAGCGGTGAATAAATCATCGTTTTTTAAACGTAATACATTCTTTAGGTAGTTAATTTCCCTCTTTCTCAGAATATAAATTGTTTCACCGCTAAAGGCTTTATCTAATATGAAAACACGCATTATTTACCCTGTTCAAAATATTGTAAGGCTCTGTTAAGTTGTTCATCATAAGTAGTATCTACAATTGGACGATCTTTATAATCCATCATGTAAATATATTCATTTCTAACTAAGAGCTTAAGAATAGTTGAAGGTACATTACTATCTGCATTTTCTTTTGCAAAATGTTCAATATTTTCAATCGAATAGGTACTGTTTTTCTCAACATAATCTTTCACGGCACTAGTATTAACAAACTTAGCATAAGACGCCATTTCTTCTTTAGTGTATTCAATGTCTTCAACAAGGATATCTGGTTCTATTCCAACTTTGTGGATGTCATTGTTAAGGGGAGTAAGATAATGCGCATAGGTGAATTGAATATAACCATCTAAGAAGGCGATGACATTTTGCATAATCCCTTTTCCAAAGGTCTTAGAACCAATTACAGTTGCCCTACCATTTTCTTTAAGAGCTGCGGTAAGAATTTCGCTGGAACTAGCGGTTCCGCCATTGGCAAGAATTACTAAAGGTAAGTCTTGTGGAACAATACTACCTTCATTAGCGATGTATCTAATAGGCTGGTTCTTACTGCCTTCCTTAAATTCAATAGTGAGTAGAGGACCGTCATCTATGAAGAAATCTGCAATTTGTAAGGCTGTATCTACAGTCCCTCCTCCGTTGTTTCTTAAATCGATAATTAAGCCTTTAATGTTCTGTTTGAGCAATTCTTCAATTGCCTCTTTTACAAGATTACCTGTTTGAAGGTTAAAGCTGTAGATAAAGATATAGCCAATATTATTACCTATTACGCCTTTTGTGAGGTTGGGAGTAGTTACAACTTCAGGTTTTAAGGTGATATCAAAAGTGCTATCGCCTCTGTGAATTGTAAGTGTGATAGGCTCGCCCTTACTCCCTCTTATTAACTTACTAGCTTCCTTATCATTTAATTCTGAAATATCTTGGCCATTAACATGGGAGATTAAATCATTAGCACGAATGCCCGCTCTGTCTGCAGGGCCTCCGGGAAAGGGAGAAACAATTTGAACCATATAAGTTTTTGGGTCTTTATAATCTGTATAGGAAGGATTCATCTTAGTTAGATAAGTTCCAATTCCTACATAAGTTCCTGAAGTATCTTCTGCATATTCTTGGCTATCTTCTTTTGAGATGTAGTAAGAATATTCATCTCCTAGGCTATTCATTAAGCCTGAAGCGAGGCCTTCTTTGACTTTATCTGGGTCGACTTCGTATAGAAAGTTAGCATCAATATATCTATAAATATTGTTAATCTCTATTAAAGAAGAAGTTATATCTGAAGAATTCAGAATGCTTTGAGTGTTCGTGGAAGAAAAGTTGTTTTGAACATTTATATCTAAAGGGGTTACTTGTTCTGCTCTTGGTTGGGCAAAAATAAGAGACAAGGAAGTGAGTAAAAGCGTAATAAAAATATTAAATTTTTTCATGTGATAAATATAACCAATAAATTAATGAAAGTATAGTTCCAAGTTCTTATCCTTGCAGTATAATTATTTACATAATTAAGAGATTTGATTGAAATTTTTACTTTGTATAGTTATCCTTTTCATATGGCATTATTTATAAACTTTCCTTCTTGGATAAAACCTGAAATCTTTTCCTTTCTACCTATTCGATGGTATGCAGTAATGTATTTGGTTGCTTTTTTTATCACCTTTGTGATATTTCGATACCAAATAAAGAGGAATAACGAGCTAACTCTTACTAGGGATGATTCTGAGACCTTGTTTTTGTGGACAATTGTAGGCTTGCTAATCTTTGCTCGTTTATTTTCGGTATTATTTTATAGCGATGCACAATACTATTTAACTCATCCTCATATGATTTTCTGGCCTTTTAGAGATGGAGTTTTTGTAGGACTACCGGGAATGAGCTATCATGGTGGTGTAATAGGAGCTTTATTAGGAGCCTTTTTATACTGTAAACGTAAAAGCTTACCTTTTTTAAGAGTTGTAGATTTAATAGTTGCAGGAATTCCTTTAGGTTATACCTTTGGGCGTCTTGGAAACTTCATCAATATGGAACTCTATGGTAGAGTATCAACTCTTCCTTGGGCAATGGTCTTTCCTACAGCACCTTCTTTCTCCAGCTCAAAGCTTTGGGTCAGAGAAATAGCTGATAAATTAAATATTGCCTATACTCCTGGAGATTTGATTAATCTCCCACGCCATCCTTCACAGCTTTATGAAGCCTTGTTTGAAGGAATTGTTTTATTTTTGATTCTTTGGTTTATAATAAGGCCTTTGATGGTAAAAAAACATAAAGCGCCAGGGACTATGTTAAGTTCCTATTTAGTGGGTTATGGAGTATTTAGATTTTTAATTGAGTATTGTAGACAACCAGATAGCGATATCGGCTATGTATTAGCTTGGGGTGAAAAGAGTAGCAATATTGCCTTATTTGAGTCTTTTTTAAACATTTCAAAAGGACAAATCTTTTGTTTAGCAATGATTTTAGGTGGTATCATATTATATATAATTTGC
>CAYYEN010000094.1:0-8729 GCA_964470795.1 uncultured Spirochaetaceae bacterium
GCGCTCCTGCAGAAATTGACCCTAGTTTGTTTGATTTTGATTTCGATGGTGGTGTATATTCAGCTGGTGCTTTTGTAGAATACTGTGGAAAAGTTTTACATAAATCTTATTTTAATTTAAGTGAAGTAGGTTTTATTTTTTCATATGCAAGAGAGAATAGTATTGATTTGTTGATTCAAACTCCAGAAGGCTCCTTTTTAACTTCACAGTTTAGGAAAACACTTAAAAATTTATTTATGACTAGTTTTGGACGTCAGCTAGCTATTGCTAACTTAAAAGAGGAAACTTCTTTAAAACAACGCCCTGATATTACTAAAGTAATTATACATTCACATAAAAAGACTATAACTGAAATTCGTAAGGATTTATCCCCCTATTTTAATATTGTAGATAATACAATGGGTGTTCCTGTCGATTATACTGCTGAGATTATGCAAAAAGGTGTTAATAAAGCAACTGGTATTGCTTGCTTTGAACGTTTGCTCAGTTTAAACCATTCTCAAATTATTGCAATAGGAGATGGCGTGAACGATAAAGAAATGATCGCTTATGCTGCTAAAGGAATTGCTATGGAGAATAGTACAGAAGAAGTAAAGAAGATTGCAGATTTCGTTACCACCTCTGTTGAGAAAGATGGAATTAAGAAAGCCTTAGAATATTGTGGGATTATATAAAGATAAGAGGTAATAATGGATAATTCGAAGAAGAAAGCAGAATACCGTAATAGTATTAGGTCTAAAACTTTAATTAGAAATGCTCTTTTGTCTTTGATGCAAGAGAAAGAATTTGAGAAAATTACTGTTACGGATATCGTTTCAAAAGCCGATATCAATAGAGGTACTTTTTATGCGCATTTTGCGTCCCCTAGTGAAGTGCTTGCAAAAATTCAACATGATTTCTTCTCAGGTGTGGAATCTTTATTTAGAGGTGTTAATCCTGAGGATTTAATCCGCAATCCTTATCCTATTTTAGAACAAGTTAATCACTATATTTCGCAAGATATTGAATTTTATCGATTGCTCCTTTCTGTCTCTGATATAACCAAACTTACAGAAAAGTATTCACGTGGACTTGCAATCTTTTTATCGGATGAATCGCTACTCAAGAAAGTTAAGAATCCTAGAGAGTATAAGATTGCTATCTACTTTGTAGTTAGTGGGGTGTTATCTCTTTATTTGGATGCCTTAGAAAACTTTGGGGATGTCGAATTAGAGGAATTACCTCATACTTTAGCGACTATTGTAAAGAATGTAGTCGGGCCTTGCTTTAAATAACTTGTCTAGCTTTCAGTTGAAAGCTAGAGATTATAAGCAGAAACAACAACAAAGCCTTGCCATCAAAAGTGATAAACAAACACTTCCAAAGCTAGATGCAGGGGAGTAGTTATATCGTCTAGTCTGATATGCATTTCTTCCATTTGCTAAATGGGAGAGGAGACTCTGATATTCAAAGTTGTTAGGTTCTAATCTAACGGCAAGTTCTGCATTAGTTCGCGCATTAACTAAATCATTAAGCCCGGCATAAGCGACAGCTGTTAGGTAATAATACTTAGCAGTTTTATTTTGAATTCCAGAAAGTGCATTGAGAGCTTCTCTAAAACGATGGTTTCTTATGTAGTTGTAAGCCGCTTGGAACTCAATATCTTCAGAAGAGTAGTTGTTGTTGCTATTAGTGCTGTTAAAAGGATCATAACCTTCTTTCTTGTGCATGATTTCATCGTAGGCAGCATTTATTTCTTGCATTTTAGCTGCAGCTTCTGGACTATTACCAGTTACATCTGGATGATAGCGTTTTGCGAGTTTTTTATAGGCGGCCTTAATTTCTTGTTCCGTTGCTTGTGGGGTGACACCTAGTGTTGAATAAGGATCTTTCACTTCTTTTTATTAACCTCAATTTGTGACCAAATGCCACTGTATAGTATATTTTGCAAGATTGTGCAATGTTCATCAAGAGGTAGATATTCAAAAGCTTTAGCTGCATCTGCGGCAGCCCAAGAGAGTAAATCCATCACTTGTGCTTCAAAATTATCCTCGGTACTAAGGGTTTTGAAGGGATTGTATTTGTTTTTCTTTAAATCTTTCTTTAAATCTATATAGGCATCGCTTAAATAAATAAAACGACCTAAGCCTTCTCCTATGGCATAAAGCTCTGTTGCCCAGTTATCTGAATAAGGGGTAAAGATTGCACCAAGTAAGGCGCCAAAGTAACGAGACATCTTTTCAGGCTCTTGTGAATTTACTTTTTCTCCTTCATCGAGGAGATCAAGATTATCGGTAATTGCCTTGGTTTGTTTTGGGTAGCGCTTTTCTAGTTCTGGGATATATTTTTCCAACTGTTTTGAAAACGATTTATGTTGGTTTACATCATGGTCTTTTTGATGATCTAGAAGGGAATAAAAAGTTAGAAGAATTTCCATATCGGCTGTGTATTTATCAGCTTTGGTATGGGTGCATTCATGTTTAATAACTGGATGAATAACACAACGATTGCATTGTTTTGTTAATTGTTCATCATATAAATCAGATAAAAGCATGGTTAAGAAAGTCATATCATAACTGAGAGAAAGCATGCCTTCTTTTTTGTAATCAGCCTTCAATTGTCTGCATAAGCCACAATAAAAGGATTTATATTTTTTCTTATCAGCTTCGCTTAAATCTTTACGATTTGCTTGTACATATCCGAACATCAAGTTTTTCCTATAAATTTAGTTCCACATTTAGGGCAAGTAATTCTTATTTTGCCTTTGTTTTTGGGAACCCAGCAACTCGCTTTGCATTCTGGACAATAAAACAAAATATGAGTTTTTTGTTTTTCCTTAATCAGCTTTTTTTGTTCTTTTTGAGCCTGCTTTAGGCTATCACTTTTTCTTTTAAAGATAGATTGGAATTTAGCATTTTCCGCTCTACGTTTAGCAATATCGGTACTAAAGGATCTATATACTGCAATACAATAAAGAACAATTGAAACAAGAGAACAAATTAAAACAGCAGGCTCTATTGCTATTACTGAACCAAGTATCATGATAACGATGCCACTTATCAGCAAAACAAAAGTAAGCTCATCGGAGCCATAACGGTTTTTCATTAGGTTTTGCAACCATTGTTTAAATTTTTCCATACTTTAAATATGTAAATTCTTTGCCTTACAGTCAACCTAAATATACTATTTATAGAAAAAAAGGAAGAAAGCGATAACTAATTGAACGACAATGATTAGCGGAATGCCAATCATGAACTTAGGATGCTTTGTTTTATGGCGGATAAGTAACATTGTAATTAGCATTGCTACTGAGCCTCCTAAGGCAGAAAGAAGTAAAAGAGTAGTCTCTCTAGTTCTTTTTAAAGGTCGGTTCTTTGCAGCCCATTTATCATAAAGGCAAACAATTATTGAAATAATAGAGATTATTCCTAAATAGATGTAAAAGTATTTCATGGTTTGAGGATATTGTTTCACCTATTTTTGGTCAAGTTATTGACAAAGGAGCAATATGAGAATTATTCTCAATTTGTGAAATACAATACTTGTCAAAAGAAATTAATATTGGAATTTTTCCAATCCCATAAGGAATCACTCTTTACTTTGGAAGAGCTTATTGCCGCTTTACCTAAAGTGGGTAAAAGCACTATTTACCGCCAAATAGGCAAGATGGAAGCTGAAGGGCTGGTTAAAAAGCTTGAAGCACCGTTTTATCAATATCTTGGGATGAAATCTTGTGAATCACATTTACATTTAGTTTGTGTTGAATGCGGAAAGTTTATACATCTAGATGATGAAATTAGTCATAGTTTAATTAGCAAAATAAAAGAGATGGAAGATTTTGAAGTTTCTTCTTCAGAAACTACTCTATATGGAGTTTGCCACAACTGTAAGGGAAATAAAAAATGAAAAAAATTATGATTGTCATCTTAGCAATCTTTAGTATATTAATAGTCTCTTGTTCTAAGAGCGATAACAATACAAGTGAGAAACTTATATTAGTAGGGGTTAATTTCCCCTCCTATGATTTACTTCGAACCCTTAACCAAGGTACAGAAAACAGTGTAAGTATGTTGCTTCCTCCAGGGAGCGAAAGCCATAGTTATGAGCCGACACCACAAGATATTATCAAGCTTTCAAAAAGTGACCTGTTTGTCTATACTGGCGGAGAATCTGATGAATGGGTGAACAAGGTTATGGGTTCTCTTGGAACTAAATTAGAAACCTTTAAACTTATAGAAGCTGTGCCTTCTGTGCTTGAAGCTCATAGTGAAGCGATGGAAGGAGAGGCTGAAGAGGAAATTGATGAGCATGTTTGGACCAGCTTGGAAAATGAGAAGTTACTTGCTTCAAAACTTGCTATCAAGCTTGGTCAAATAGATACTAAGAATGCTGAGCTTTACCAAGAGAATGCAAAGGCTTTCAGTTTACAGTTGGATGCTTTAATCGCCGAGGCGGAAGAAGTAATTTCAAACGGTAAGCGTAAGGTTATTGTGTTTGCGGACCGTTTTCCTTTAAGCCATTTTGTTAATGAATTCAATCTTGAGTTTTATGCAGCTTTTCCAGGCTGTGTGCATGAATCTGAAGCTTCTGCAAAAACAGTGGCTTTCTTAATTGAGAAAGTGAAAGAGGAAAAGCTTCCAATTGTATTTCATATTGAGCTTTCAGATAGTAAGCTTGCAAAGCTCATTTCAGAAGAGACCGGTTGTAAAGTAGGTGAGTGGAATACTGCTCACAATCTTACTCGTGAACAATTTGATAGTGGTATCACCTATTTAGATCTGTTTAAACAAGATTTAGCTCTTCTTAAGGAGGCCTTGAATTGACACTGATAAAACTTGAAGAGGTTACCCTTGGTTATGAGAACGAAGTAGTTCACTCAAATATAAACTTTTCTGTTGAAACAGGGGACTATGTTTGCATATTAGGGGCTAATGGTACTGGAAAAAGTACGCTCATGAAGGCTATATTAGCTTTAAATCCTCCTCTTTTAGGTAAAGTAGAGTATGATTCCTCTTTTTCAAGCAAGGAGATAGGCTATCTTCCTCAACAGACTAAAATACAAAAGATGTTTCCTGCTAGCGTTGAAGAAGTAGTGCTTTCTGGACTGCTTAACCAATTAGGTTCATTTCCTTTTTATCGAAAGAAAGAGAAAGCTATTTGTGAGGCAAATTTAAAGAAACTTGGAATTTATGAGATTAGAAATCGAAGTTATCAAGAGCTTTCGGGTGGACAGCAACAACGTGTACTACTTGCAAGAGCGCTTAGTGCCACTCGCAGTTTATTGCTGTTAGATGAGCCGGTAGCGGGACTCGATATTCACACCGCCAGTGAGCTATACAGCCTCATTGAACAATTAAATCATGATAACAAGTTAACGGTTGTGATGGTAACCCATGATATCCACCCTGCGATAAACAGTGCAAATAAGATTTTATACTTATACAAGGAAGGATCTTTTTTTGGAACTAAAGAGGAATTTTTTGAATCTAGACAAGGGCAACAATATTTAAAAGAGGCGGGTCACGAACATGTTTGAGTTATTTAATTATCCCTTTTTAGTTAGAGCTTTTATTGTAGGAACTTTAGTAAGTTTATGTGCCGCTTTAGTTGGAGGCTCCCTGGTCTTGCGTCGTTTTTCTATGATAGGAGATGGACTTTCTCATGTCGGCTTTGGCGCTCTAGCAATTGCTACAGTTTTAGGTTTTTCTCCAATGCTTGTTACTATTCCTGTAGTAGTCGTGAGTGCCATCTTACTCTTAAAGCTTTCTGATAAAAGTAAAATAGGAGCAGATAGTGCAATTGCCTTGATATCTTCATCCGCTTTAGCAATAGGCGTTTTTGCAATTTCTATCGTAAAAGGCGTTAATACTGATTTGAATAGCTTTCTGTTTGGCTCTATTTTATCAGTTTCTAAAAATGATGCGCTCTTTTCAATAATTCTATCTATTGCAGTACTACTGGCTTATATCTTTCTATATCCTCGCATTTTTGCAGTTACTTTTGATTTTAATTTTGCACAAGCTACAGGTATAAAGGTAAACTTTTATACTGTGCTCATTGCAATTCTCTCTTCTTTGATAATAGTACTAGGAATGAGAATATTAGGCTCTTTATTAATTTCTGCCTTATTAATATTTCCTACATTGTCAGCAATGCAAATCTTTAAAACTTATAAGAAAGTGACTATCTGTGCTTCTGTTATCTCGGTCATTGCTTTTTGGATAGGACTATATTGTAGTTACCTCTTAGGAACACCAACAGGTGCTACTATTGTAATTATCCATTTAGTAATCTTTGTGGGTTTGATGGGAGTAAAAAAATACCCGAGAAAGACTCGGGTAAGTTAAACTAGAAGAGGTCCCATTGTGCATCCATTGACTGCATCAACTTGATTTGAGTTTTAGCTCTAACAATGTTGTGCTCTGGATACTCAGTATGGTAGTACACATCACCATTTAGATAATCGGCAATAAAACGTACAGCCATTATCTGAGTGATAATACGACCACTTTCTTTAATATAATTCTTTTCATTTTCAGTAAGAAAGCTATCTGCTTTTTCTCTATAACCTTTAATTAAAGCTTTATAGTAAGGTACATTGAATTCAATCTTAGATAAATCTTTCTCATCCTCTCCACCAGTATTACAAGCAGTTCTGATCATATCACCGGTATCAAAGAGTGCAGTACCTGGCATAATGGTATCTAAATCGATAACACAAAGTCCTTCGCTGGTTTTCTTATCAAAGAGTACATTGTTCATCTTTGTATCGTTATGGGTAACACGAGAAGGGAAGAAGCCGTTTTCAAAGCCTTTCCATAGTGCATAACCTCTTTCACGGTTATCTGCTAAGAATTGTAATTCTTCTTTAATTAAATCTTTACGATTTTGATAGTTGTTGAGTAAAGCAGCATCAAGTTGTCCATATCGGAGAACCATATCGTGGAAATGTTCAATTGTGGTGTAGAGAGTTGAGCCATCGAAATCTGAAAGTTGTAATTGGAATTGTCCAACAGCTTTACCAAGTTCGTATGCTTTATTCTCATCCTTGATGGTATCAAAGGTATCAACATCATCAATGAATTTGTAAGTTCTCCAGTAATTACCTTCATTGTCTAAATAATACGGTAACTCTTCTTTGGTGAGGATTACTTCTAAAACACGTTTATCGGCATCGGGTAAAGCACTAATCTTATTCTTAATATGATTAGTAACTCTGATAATATTATCCATTACTTGGTCTGGATGTTTAAAAACATTCTTATTTATGAGTTGGTGGGTGTATTTAGTTAAATTGCCATCTTTCTCAAAGGTAGACACGAATGTGTTATTAATATGACCTTGAGTATTGGTTTTTAGCTTTACCAAAGTCCCGTCAATTTTAAATTGAGAAATAATAGATTTTGCTTTTTCTTCGATAGTATTCATGATTAAAGGTTAAAACGGCTTTATTTATTTGTACATAGTAATAATTGTTATATATATGGACAAATCTGCAAAATATTATATAATTTGTACATGAACCGCCGTTTTTTCTATGAACCGTCTGTCAAAGAATTGATAGATAGCTTCTCAACTGCTTTTAATGTAAAGATTACTTTCTATTCACCTTCTTTTGAAGAATGGCTAGTAGGCTTTTCTACTCAAAGTAGTGATTACTGTACTTTCTTGCAGAACAAGTTAAAGCTTAGAGGTAAATGTTTTGAGCAAGATAGGACTATGTGTAAGGCGTGTGAGAAGAAAAAAGAAATCTTGGTTTATACTTGTCACACTGGCTTAAGCGAAGCGGTAATTCCAATTACAATAGATGGGGAATTGATGTTCTATGCAATGCTTGGGCAATTTAGAACTACTGCAATTCCCTCTGCTAAAATCTTAGCTCTTTGGGAGAAGACCGGTGAGAATAGAGAAGTACTTGAAAAAGCGTTCTTAGCTCAACCTTATTACACGCCTAGTAAGAAAGAAGGGATGTTAAATCTCTTTAAAAAAACTCTTTCTATTTTACTTGAAAAGAACTTAGTTAAGATGACCTCCTCTTCTTTGGTGGAAGGAGTTATAGACTATGTAGAGCGTAATATTGATAAGCCTATCACTCTAACAGAGGTTGCAACTTATATTGGTAAAAGCTCTTCAGCTATCACTCATGCAGTTAAAAAGAAAACAGGTTTTTCGTTTAAAGAACTAGTAATCTTTAAAAAGATTTCAGCCTTTGAAAGAATACTGTCATCCGATCATCAGCTAAGTATTATAGAAGCCTCAAGCATGGTGGGCTATTATGATAGTCTTTATTTTTCTCGTCTTTATAAGAAGTATCGCCTCATTCCACCCTCTAAGTACTTGGAGCAAAAAAGTTAAAAGATTTACTTGATATTCCCCCTTCAAAGTAAAATAATGAAAGAAGAGGTTTTATATGACACGAGATGAAGCTGTTAGTTTATGGAAAAAGTATAACGACTCAGAAAGCTTGTATATACATGCTTTGAGCGTTGAAACTGTAATGAGAAAAGCGGCTGTAAAATATGGAGAAGACCCAGAATATTGGGGCATTGTTGGTTTTTTACATGATTTAGATTGGGGTCATTTCCCAGAAGAACATTGTAAAAAGGCGCCTGAGCTTTTAAAAGAAGCTGGGGCAACAGATGAGATGATTCATGCAATAGTTTCCCATGGCTATGGACTTTGTTGCGATGTTAAGCCTGAGCTTTTTATGGAAAATATGCTTTACACCATTGATGAATTATCTGGGATTT
>CAYYEN010000095.1:0-8698 GCA_964470795.1 uncultured Spirochaetaceae bacterium
CGATATCCACTCGCCCAAGTAAAGGGAGTTTTGGTATTCAATCGGATTGCCCCTAATTCAAAAGCAGCTTTTGCCAATTGGGGACCATAATATTGTGTAATTTCTGAAATTGTTTTCATTTATTAACCTCATTATCATTGTAGGAGATTTTCTCAAATCTCACAAGCTTTAACCTTTCTTAGACCAAATTTCTTTAAAGTTATGGAATTTTCCGCAGTAAGCACAAACAAAATGTCCGTCTTGTGTTCTGTAGAACATAGCAGGTACGCCTTCTCCTTGACTTGGATGAGAAATACAAGCATCGTTAGAGCAAGATAAATCACCAAAGTTGTAAATACGTGGTGGCATGTGAGTGCGATATTTTGCATCAACTTTACCATCCTTGATGATATTTAAAGTACAATTAGGGGCAACCGCTGCAAGACGTTTCAAATCCTTACGAGTTAGCTCCCAGTTGCCAGGTCTAAAGATTATGCCTTTGAACTTTCCGTCTGCGCCTTGACTAATCCATTCACCGCCACGATCACTATCCAGTCCAATTACTTTACTGATTAATCTCATATGTTCTCTAATTTCATTAGGAGTGTCACCTTTACAAATATGGTCAATTACTAAACCATTTTGAATTGGTCTAACTCCTTCTGAATAGTTTTTCTTATCAGCGGTATGTTTTTCATGTTGTACTAAATCGACTTTAACAATATATTCTTCAGCATTTAAATCGACCCAATCAGATTTTACTGGTTGATAATCCTCACCGATTTTGCCAGCTATTAATCCAAGCAGTATAATTCTGCAATACATACCATTTATTGCTTGTCTTTCCCAAGCATTAAAGGAGGTATTATCGAGCCAAGTAGGAATTGTAGGATGTTCTTTATGACGAGGAAGTGGATGGTAGAATTTAGTAGAAGGATCTATTAAAGGTAAGAACTCTTTTCTAAAAGTAATTGCTTCTCTTAAAATATCTTGTTTTTGAATAATTCGCTCACCCATTCTTTCAAGTTGAGGGCGAGTAAAATACCACATTTTAGCAATATCATGCGCTTTCAAATACTCTTCAATGGAAGCAAATAGTCGGACTTCAAATCCATTCTCTTTCATTTGTTCAATGTAGTTACTGCTAATCATCAATTCTTCAGGTGCAATTAAATCAACTTTAACATGCTTAAAAAGGGTTAAACCATCCACTTTAGAGTGTACTGTTCTTCCATGGAATAAGTCGCCAACTAAAGCAACATGGATAGAATCAAAATCCATTCCGTTATCTTCTAAGAAGGTAAACTCATCTAGCAACTCTTGTGTTGGGTGCTCATGTTTTCCATCTCCTGCATTTATAAAAGCTGGTTTATACGGAAGATTGTTACGTTTTGTATAAAGAGCAGATTCATCATCTAACCAGCGACAAAGGCCTTCAACCTTACTTCGTACAATAAATATGATGTTTGAATAGCCCGTGAGCATATTAAAGGTGTCGGCATAACTTTCCCCTTTATTTATAGAAGAGGAAGAGCATAACAATTCAGAGACTTTTGCATGATGAAATTTAGCAGCATTTCTGAAGGATTCTTTTGTACGGGTGCTATCTTCTAGAAATACTTCATATATACCAAAGTCTGGATCATTGATTCTAAATTCTTTCAATTTAGCTTCATCTTGGTCTATAATTGCTTGTTTTAGTTCATATACTTTCTTAAAAAAGTATTTTCTTTCTTCAATTGAGAAATCATCAATTACCGTTAAAGAACGCCCTTTAAAAACATTTTCAGCCATTCAGCCCTCCGTAAAAAAAAAGCGGTTCAAATAATGAAACCGCTTAAAATAAAATATAAATAATGAGAACATCTAGATAAACTTAATATATTAAAACCAGGTTTGTTCTCAATAAACATTGCATACTCCTAGCACTTGAACATATCAAAGAGTTTGAAAGATGTCTAGTACTTTACATCGTTTTATTCTTTTTTGTCACCACCAAGTGCATTTATATCTTTACTAAGTTCTGATAAGAAATCTGTATCAAGAGTTGGCAATTCTACAGGATTATCAACCACTGGTTTTACTTCTTCTTTAAGCTCTTCAAAATGAATATAAGTAGAAGGAACTAATGAGTTAACTATCTTGGTTCTATATTTCAAATCTCTTCTAAAGCGTCTTCTATAATAGCGTCTTCTAGAGATAACAGGATTAACAACAATAGCTTCCATACTTTTCTTATCTTTTTTATCACCATAACCATAACCATAACCATAGCCATAACCGTAACCATAACGGTGACCTTGTTGAGAGCGAGAGTAAATATAACCATTAAAACAAACACCAACGATGTTAGCCTCAATAGATTCAAAAGAACTTATAAGCTCTTGAAGATCTCCCTTAGCATCCACCCCCGCACGAGAAATAATAACAATATCTTTAGCTATTTTTGCAATTGAAAGCAATTCAGAAGCATATACCAATGGTGGAGCATCAATTAAGATGTAATCATATTCTTGTTCAACTTTCTTTAAAAAAACAGAAAAACGAGTAGATTTGAATACTAATGAAGGAAGCTTCACATTAGAACCTGCTGGTAATAAATGCAAATTACTATTATCTTCAACAGGCTGTATTAAGCATTTATGAAAATCGTAAGAATCAAAAAGTACATCAACTATACCTTTTTCAGCTCTTTTATAACCGAAGAAAGCTTCACAGCTTGGCATTCTTATATCACCATCAAGCAGTAATACTTTATAGCCTGAAAGAGTTAAAGATACAGCTACGTTACACATAACAGAAGTTTTACCAGCATTCTTATTAGGGGATGAAACTGTAATTGCCTTACCTTTTAAGTTTTCTCCAAATATCATATTAGAAGCAATAAGTTTATAGCGTTCAGCTTCAAAAGACATAGGCTCGTGAGTTACAACACAACCAAAATAACGATTTCTAAACTTTTCAGAAATTAAAGGGACCCAACCTAAGAAAGGAATATTAGGCCCAATAACTTTCTTTAACTGATCAATACTTTCAATAGTTTGAACTTTTAATTCAGTTAAAATGGCAAATAAAAGACCGATACCACAACCAAGTAAGAAGGAAACTGCTAAAATCATCAATTTCTTAGGACTAACAGGTCTAAGAGGAAGTGCTGCATCATCAATTCTAGTTACGTTAGAAACAATAGAAGCATCTAACATCTTAACTTCTTCTAACATACTAGAGAGGGAAACACTAGTTGCTTGTAAGACTTCAACATCACGCTCTAAAGTACCTTGATGTTTTAATACTAAAGGAAGGGCATCAATTGTTTCTAAATACTTTGCTTGTTCTTGTTCAAGTTCAACAACTAACAATTGAGAGAAAGTCTTTTGGACATAATAGTTTGAAAAAGTTACTGCATAAGAGTAATCTACACCTTGTGCCATCATCTGTTCTCTAACATACTGAGATATTTCAGTCTTAGTGTTAAAGATTTGTTGTACTAAGGAATAATAACGTTCAGATTGTTGTGTTGAGATTAAGTCAGCATTAGAAAGCATAACGGTCATTTCATCATAGGTTAAGATCTCTCGATAAATACCACTAATGGGTTCCATTTTAGCTTTCAACACATTATCTGCAGAGAAAGAATCAACATCAAAAATTAAGCCATTTTTTTGTAAGGTTTCAATTTGCTTTTCAGCTTCTAGAATTTCTAGTTTTAAAGATTCCTTTCTTTGTGCAAGGTATGAAGTCGCCTTAAGCGCTATCTCAGATTCCTTAGTTAATCCCATAACAGAGGAATCAATTTGAAATTGTGCTAATTTATCAAGGGCTTCAGAAAGAGCTTTATCGTTTACTGGAATTTGAGATTGTACGAAATCTAATTTAGCTTCACTAGAGTTCTTTGCGATGTTAATCAACATTGCTGAATAGCTATGTGCTAAAGCATTCGTATAGTCACGAGCAAATTCAGGAGAGGCATCTGTTACTGTAATATTAACCAAGTTAGTATCTTTCACATTGGTAATAGAAACTCTTTCTTTAAGCGAATTTGCAGTTAAAGGAAATTCAAAATCTGAATAGCGAACGCCATCAGAATTGACATATTGAGTCAAGTCCATGCTGTCTAAAGCTGTTTGCATCGCTTTTCTACTGGTTAACAACTGAACTTCAGTGGCAATCTTAGAAGAACTGGTATTAGCAATATCAAAGATTGAGGATATTGAAGAAGAGTTTTGAAGAGGAGCTACCATAATCGTTGCACTCGTCTCATATTGAGGCACAGTATAAAAAAGATAACCGACTCCCAAACCTACACAAACAATAACTGAAAATATAATTAATAATAAATGGTGTGTAATACTATTAAATATATCAGAAAGAGAAATACTATCCTCGAATTCACTATCGTTTTGTTTATTATATTCAGCGTCCATAACCCCTCCTATTTAGTTGCTGCTGTAATTAAATAGGCAACATTCAATGCAATTGATACAATTGAACCTACTAAACCTACAACAGTGACAATTGGTGCGATATTGGTAGCAAAGGTATCACGCTCTACTTCAATGATAGCTTCGGATGGTATTATTTCAGAACTAGCTATCTGACTTCCAAATTTATCATAAACTTTAATTTTGTCCATTCCTTTAGCATTATTAGCAAGTCCACCCGCTTGATTTAAGTAATAGCTTAAAGTTCTTCCAGGAACATAACCAAAGGCTCCTGCTTTATTAACTGCGCCATTTACAGTTACTAACATTTGAGAAAATGGAATATAAATCTTATCACCAGCCTCAAGTCTCATAAGGCGTAGTTCAGCATTTTTATATAAAATATCTTCAAGATTAAGTTTCATTTCTTCACCATTACGAATTAAAGTAGCTTCTTTTAAATCTGAATAGGAAGAAAAAAGAGAAGAAACAGTTTCTAGCATTTCTATAAGAGTTTCTTCTGGAGCAAATTTATAAAAGTATTTAGAGGTATAAGCACCTTGAATGTAGTTCGTATCTGTTTTGCTAGGAATTAAAGCACCTTCTAAGGAAATTGAAGGATACTCAACTTCATTAGCCTTAACAAAGATTTTATCTCCATCTGAGAGTGCATAAATTGCCCTAGAGTTTGCATTGATTTGTAGATTTTCGATTCCAGAGATAGAATTTCTTGTAATAGCTACATTAGTGCGATTAGCTGTAGGCGCAAACCCTTTAGCATATCTGGTAATTGCAGCAACCAAGTCTTCTTTATCTTCAATTTGGTAAGCACCAGCTCTTGCAACTTCACCATAAATTTCAACTTGCTTTGTTTTTGGTTGAAAGATAACGGTATCTTTAGCTGTTAAATAGGGGTTTTGTGAAGCATCCCCTTCCATCAAAGCTGCATATAAATCATAAGAAGTCTCTGTCCCGTCAGCTTTCTTAACCATAACTTTTCTAGTTGAAGCGTTATCTAAAGCTAAATATGCAACATCAGATAATCTTGTTAAACCCCAAGCATCTACTTGAGTAGCTTTTACTACTTCACCTTTAACCGATATAGGAAAAACGCCTGTGCTTGTTATTAAGAATTGAGGATTTGAATATTGATAAGTACCTAATACTTGTTTCTCAACCTTAGCTTTAAGCTCTAAATAATTGAGAGCAGAAGCATCGATAGATCCAAACACACCTAAATTTATAACTTTATTATAAGGTACAGTAATTGGGTAACTTACAATTTTGCCATTCTCATAATAAGTTAATAAGTATTGATCTCCTGAGATTACTGGATAATCTTCTGTTGAAAAAACTCTAAGTAGGCGTAAGGGTAAATCAACTACGGAAGTACTATCTACTCCACCAAGTTGGTCTATATAAGAGGTAGAAATTGGTTTTTCTATCTTCTCAGTAATACTTTCCTCTATAAGAGGGGAAATAATAACCGGTTGTAAGTCTATAGCAAAAGCTCCAAATATAAACAAAGCTAAAACAGCTAATAGACACAATAATTTTTTTTGAGACTTCATACTAAAAAGCTACACCATTTTACTTAATAGTTCAACATAAAAGACATAAAACTAAAGATTTAAAACACTTTTTACAAAGCATTATCCTATGAAAACTTACATAAAGGGTTAATAAGCAATCCACTTACGAAAGCTTTATATTACCCAAAAAAATCCAAGTTTCAAACGATAACAATCCTTAAAAGTAATTTAAAAACAATTAACCCCTTGTTATCAATTAGCAAGGGGTTAAGATAAGTAAGTTTATTTAACTGCGATTACTTCAATTTCAACCATAACATCTTTTGGAAGCTTACCTACTTGAACAGCTGAACGAGCTGGAAGAATTTCATTAGCTTCAAAAGCTTTAGCATATACAGCGTTAACTGAACCGAAATCATCCATACTCTTTAAAAACACAGTAGCTTTAACTACATGTTTGAGATCAGTACCAGCTTCTTTTAAAACAGCCTTGATATTTTCGAATACACAGGTTGCTTGCTCTGCAGCATTAGCTCCTTGGATTTCACCGGTTTTTGGGTTTACAGGGATTTGACCTGAAGCAAAAACAAAATTACCAAATTCAACTGCTTGGCTGTAAGGTCCAATTGCAGCTGGTGCGTTTGAAGTTTCAATTTTCTTAATTTCCATAATTAGCTCCTATTTATTAATATAATTTAATATTTCTATTGGTTCTGATATTATAACAGATTCTTCATAAACTTCACCCTTTTTATATCCAAATCCCCAATTGACTCCTAAGAATGAAACTTTAGCGTTTTTTGCTCCTTTTTCATCGTTTACGGTATCTCCTACCATCAACACTTGTGAAGGTGATAACGAAAGCGCTTCGGTAGCTAATAAAATTGCATCAGTTTTACTTAAAGTGCCCGCTTCATTGGTTCCTTGAATAACATCAAAATAGGAAGTTAGACCTTTTTGCTCAATAATATATTTAACGAGAGTATCATATTTTAAAGTACATACCCCGACTTTTATATTCTTATCATGCAAAGCATTTATTACATCCAGTATTTGAGGATAGATTTTGCAGCGTAGTGCACCATCTCTCATATACTCCTTTCTATAAATTCTAACCGCATCATCGATAAATTCTTCTTCAAGACCAAAGGTTATTTTAAAACAGTCTCTTAAAGGAGGACCTACAAATTTAGAAAGTTGTTCGTAATCGTCGCTTCCCTTTTTGCCAAGCGCTTCCATAGTAAAATTTGCAGTGTGAAAAATACCTTCTGAAGTATCAAAAAGGGTTCCGTCGAAATCAAAAAAAACAGCTTTAATCATCAATAGCCTCTAATAATGTGTCGTGAATAAGCGCAGAACTTGCTGCTATATGAATAGGGTAATCCCCTTCTCTATCCATTGTTACCTTTCCACCCGCTTCTTCTAGGATAATTATGCCAGCGGCAATATCGTACCAACCTAAAAACATTTCATAATACAGTACACACCTAGCACTTGCTACATAACAGAGTGATAGCGCGGCGGAACCAACTGAGCGTAAATCTGAAATTTTATCAAGAATTCTTCGCTGTCTGATTTGATATAAATCTAATGCTTCTCGTCTTCTGTGAGGATAAACACAAAGTCCTAATTCTCTTGAAAAATCAGTAGATTGAGAAACATGAATAGCTTTACCGTTAAGGGTTGCACCTTCTCCTTTGAAAGCAGAAAATAATTCTTTTTGTTCAGGACAATACACAAGACCAAACGTTAATACACCTTTTTCATCTTCAAAGGCGATTGAAATAGTATAGTCAGGAAACCCATGCATAAAGTTAACAGTTCCATCTATGGGATCAATAACCCAGCGACCTGTTAAAGAATCTTCACTCTTTCCTGATTCCTCTCCGAATATTCCATCTTGAGGAAATTTCTCTTTTATTTGGGAAATTATAAAGGCTTCATTTTCCTTATCTGCTAAAGTAACAAAATCATTCTTTTGTTTTACTTCAACTTTTGTACGGTCAGCTTTTAGTGATAACAAATACTGCCCAGAGGTTATAATCATCTCTTTGGCAAACTCAAATCTTTCATTATAAGAACTCATATTAACCTCTTTTCTTGTCTTCCATCTTCTGAGCAATAACTCTTACAATCTTCCAATCGTAGTCTAAAAACGAGTCTTTAGTTATTTTTTGCTCTTGAAGTTCACTTATGCTACCATCGTTGTCAAAAGAGAATAACAAAACGTTCCAATCTTCTACCTTTTGGACAAGCATTGCTGCCCCTGCATTATTGAGAAGTTCTGAGCGTCTTAGAGAATCAGATTTTTTAGGTACAGCAATAATAATAGACAACTTGTAATCGATAATATTAAACATTTTATCTTTATTATCTTTAAGCTGTTGTTGCCAACAAGTCATTACAGCTTCTTCAAAACCACTAATGAGCTGAGAACTTTCATTTAGAATAAAGTTTCTAATGGGCCCCTTAGGATTATTATTTAAGATATTTCTAATAATATCTGAATACTTGGAAGCGGTATCATCAACATCAAATATCTCAAAATCTTCAAAAACTCTTTTCTCAACTTTAGTAGCTGTTACTGTTGAATTAGTGGGTAACTCTTCTAAAGGTTTTAACTCAAAACTAGGTTTTTCAACTTCTTTAGCTTCAACCTTTAAAATAGTCTCTTCAACTTCTTTAATTAGAATTTGAGTTTTATTAGCTTCTTCTACAACTGGGGTTGGTTCTACAACTGGGGTTGGTTCTACAACTGGGGTTGGT
>CAYYEN010000096.1:0-8639 GCA_964470795.1 uncultured Spirochaetaceae bacterium
TACTTCTATAATTCCTTTTCTCACATATGAAGACAACGTGACCCTTGTAATTCTTAATAATTTTAACACTTCTTTTGCTTTCATAGCTTTTTCAATATTTTCCTTTTTGTTTAGTTTTAATATGTGTGACATCACTAATTACTAAACAAATACAAAATATTAAAAAAAACTTTAACATTTTTACCTCTTTTTATTTATTATGTCGTGATACTATTATAGAACTAGAACCTATATATTAATTACTATAATATATTAAAATATATTTAATAATTTTTATTTATAAGTAATTAATATATAGTAATTATAGTAACACTAATACAATAAATTAAAGGAGACTCGTATGTCAACAGAAGAAAAAAATAATTATACTGATCTAATTAAAGGTGGAACTTCACTTAAAGAAGTGATAAAAACAGGTGGTGATTCAATTGCTAAAATGCAAGCTGTCAGTAATCAACAGTTTTAGTCAATTACATTACCTTCAAAAGGATGGACGTATCCAGAAGGTTCAGTATTGTCAACAGGTGTAGTTAAAATTAAGTATCCAACAGGTAGAGATTAGGCTTTATTAAGTTCACAAGCATTACAAAAACGTGGAACCATGATATAGTAGTTTTTATCATCACTAATAATATAGGATTTTAAAATTTAGGATTTATTGATCAGTGATAAAAATTATTTTATGTTTATGGCTAGGGTGATGACCTATGGTAAGTAGTATTCAGCATAGGTTCAATGTAGTAAATGTTCAAAACATACAAAACATGATTTTGATCTACAAAATACTAAAGTTAAAGAAACACCTTAGTTATTTGAATATGATAGATCAACATCATCATTTGAGTTTAAACTACCTATTAGTGGTAAAACAGTTTTCTTTTCATTAAATGATGGTAAAAAAGAAAAAATTATGGAAAATAGAATTAGATCACTTAAAAATCCTAATCTTGAGGTTTTAATCAGAACAGCTGTGTTAGTAAATTAGATTGATGGTAAAAAATAGTTTAATGATATTTATGCTATATTAAAAGATTTACCTTCAAGAGACACATTAGCTTTAAGGACTCAGGTTCAAAAATTTACACCAGATATTGATATTAATTATTAGGTATAGTGTAGCCATTGCTATAATGTATAGGAGGTTCAGATCCCACTAACAGTGGACTTTTTTTGGCCAAATCATAGATAACTCCTATAGGATAGCATTAACTTAGAATATAGTTTATCTAGCTTTAATGTCTGGTGGTGCTATATCTATCAATTAGCTTTGGGATACTCAAGTACCATAGAGACGTCTTTATGAAAAATTCATAATAAAATACTATAAATAGACAAATAAGAATAAGTTTTGCCCGTTCTTAGGTAAAAAATAATCATTAACAGTTACAGTCTAATTCAAAGGAGATATAAAAAAATGTCAGAACAATCAAAATCATTTGTATAGAAATTTTTTCAAAATATATTTACAGGATTAAAGCTTGATAAAATGATAGCACAAAAAGTACTCAATGATCCATAGGTTAAAACACAAATATCTAACTTAAACCGTTCAACACAGATTGTAATTAATAATGCTTAGCGATGGAAAAAATTAGCTGATTCAGATGATTGATTTATAGTAAAACCATCAAAAATGACACCCTTCAAACCCGTTCTGATAAAGGGACGGATTTCACGATTTTTAAACTGGCGTAAAAAACCCCTGTTTTTCGAACGATAATTGAAAAGTTGAGTATATATACCACCTTTTACTTAAAATCGATTTAAAAACAACATTTTCACAAAAAAATAAAGCCACATTTTTAAGTGTGGCTTTTTCTTTATATATAATTTATTAATATGATGGTCTGTTTAACATATCCTGTCGCCAGGCTCTTTTATATAGATTATCCATATACTCAACAAACCTTAATTTTTTAGGTTTAATAAACCAACCATCATCAATTAGTTTACGAATATAAATATCATGAATGGTGTTGGTATTAATTATGATAGGTGTTTTTAACTTAAGATTAATTCTTGATGCCCATAAATTAAATTCTTTTACAGTTAAAAACCTTTCTTCCTATCTAATACGTTGTTCAACAGTTTTATGAAATTCAGTTGAGTCATCATCATAGTCATCATCATACTACTAATCATATTCAGATTCACCTGAAAATGAATACCAAGCCACCGCTGTAGTAAACATTAAATCAGTACAGTGTTTGATTTCAACAGTTGGGTTGAATTGCTAATACGTATTAAACCCAAAAAATAAAAATGGTAAATTAAAAATGTGAGCACTGTATGTTTTTATGTTACCCAACTTGTAGTTGTGTTGAGTAATAAAGTTATAAATTTCATTAATATTTAAACCTAATACTAAAGCTTGTTTGTTTTGTGCTATAGCTAATAGCTAACCGTATTTACCAACATATGGTTTCATGTCTTGTTTAATCTGATTTAAATAATATCTTGGTTTATCTTTTAAAAACCTTGGTTCCATATTTTTTCTGATTTCAAAATATATATACAAGTTTATATCAGCTCCAAAATCATGATCATGTATTATAAGTTTATATTTCTAAGCATCAATTAAATTGTATAAACTATTTAAGGTTTTATTAAAGTTACGTATTACAGTTACAACTTTATGGTATAAACTATCATTTACAATACTTTTAAGTTTGTTGTTTCCTATAATACATTCAGCAACATCGTCAATGTTGTTTTGTAGTGGTTGTTTAATTGGTTCATATTCAGTTTCTAAAGTTATCATTTCGTAACTCCTTTTTTATTTTTTCTTCTTCTTTTTTTTGATTCATCTTCTCTTAATCTAAAAGCTTGTTTATCCTGAGTAGCATAATCACTTAGATTATAACAGTTATTAAATTTTTTCATTTTTATATCTCCTTATTTTTAAAGTTCGTCTAAAGCTTTACAAATAGCATCTTGTTTAGTTTTACATTCGTAGTAATCTTTACTTAATTCAATAAAAACAAAGTTTTTATCTTTATCAATAGCTTTATGTACTATTAAAATATAAGTTTCATCATCAACCTTTATAAAAAAATCACTAAAGGATTTTAGCTCTGGTTTAAGATCCAAAGTAAAATTCATATTAGCTTCAAAGATTGTTTTGTTATCTTTTTTGATTATGATCCAATTACCAGCTAATTCAACTTTTAGGTTATCTTTATATTCTAAAACTAAACCTATTTTATTATTTTGATATTTTACTTTTTCAGTTTTTAAAACAATATCTTTTTCATAAATGTAACTTGTGTCAACTTTCAAAAACATTTCAAATTTATTTTTCATCTTTTAAACTCCTTTTTTATTTTTTCTTCTTCTTTTTTTTGATTCATCTTCACGAATAAGATCTGGAAAAGCCAATTTTTCAACGGTTCTAATATATTCAATATCACTAACATAAGGATATAAATCTTCGAATACAGGATTATAACACCAAAATTTATTAAATTTATAAAATATATATGGTGCTTCAAAGATCTTAAATTTTGAGTTGTTTATTAAATCAGTAGTACTATAATCTGATTGATTAAATAATTTATAAAGTTCACTGATGTTTAAACCAAAAATTAAAGAATTCTTATCATATGATATCGCCATGGCTTTACCATAAATGTCTTTAAATTCACTTAAATCTGATATAATATTGTCCAAATATAGTCTTGGTGTCTCTCTATTCAACTTCATATCAGAAACTCTTAAACCAAAACGTATAAACAATACCATCTGATCTAAATCATAAATATCAAGTTTATATGTGTCACTATTAGCTAATACTATTAAACTTTTAATAGTTTTTTCAAATCTACTTACTATGTTTAAGATCTTAGTAGTAGTATTAAGATCCATAAACTTGACAAAATTTAAATCACAATCATTCATCAAGTCCTTATTAATAATAAGTTCAGTGACACTGTTATAATTATCAGGTATAGGTTTGTAATTAGTTGCAACGCGTAACATTTCTTAGCTCCTCCATATTTATTGTATCATTTATTTATATATTATAACATCCAGATTAAAAAACCATGTAATATATTTTAAACTTATTAAAATAAAAAAGGACAAAATGAATTGTCCTTTATATATCAAATAAATAATTATTTATCTTTAAGTACTTTAAGTATACTTTCACCAACAGCTTGTGCTAAATTTACTGGTACAGCATTACCTATCATTTTATAGCCATCATTTACACTTGTATAGTAAAATTTAAAATCATCAGGAAACGTTTGTATTCTTGCTGCCTATCTAACTGATAAACGTCTATATAAATGTTCTTTACCTTGTACAAATCTACTTTTCTATTTTGCGTATATTTCCATTTTAGGTGCTTGTGGGTGTTGCGGTATAGATGTATTGGTTGCAACTATAGTGAATGAGGGTTCATCCCAACTTCTAACTCTATTACCACTCATATATCTTGATGAATATATGTCTTTATTAGGATATTCATGGTTACTAACTTTACATTCGTCACCATTGGTTCTATTTTTATCTAAAGCTTGAATTACTGTATCTTTTAAATCCCAAATAGCATCCTTTAGTGTAGGTTTATACTCGTGAGGTGTTGGAAATTCATAATTTGTTATATTTAAATCTTTTCTGAATCCAACATAAAATACTCTTTTTCTTGTTTGTGGTACATTATAATCATTTGAATTCAAGATCTTTATATTCATATCATAGCCTGCTGAATCAAATAATTTAACAATATTCTTAACAGCATCTTCATGCTTCTTAGCCATCATCCCAGGCACATTCTATGCTACAACGAACTTAGGTTGTTTATCTTTTAAGATTCTAATAAATTCAAAAAATAATTGACCTCTTGGATCTTCAATACCTTTAAAATTACCAGCAAAAGACCATGATTGACAAGGCGGGCCGCCTATAATGCCATCACAATCAGGAATTTCAGATGACTTTACGTCTCTGATATCACGTCTATCTAATGGTGTATCATGGTTCTTTTCATATGTTTCCCAAATCTTTTTATCATATTCATTAGCATATATAATATTATAGCCTGCTTTTTTAAATCCTAAATCCATACCGCCAGCACCAGCGAAAAAACTTACTATGTTCATATTTTACATTACTCCTATAAAAGATACCAATTTTTAAAATAAATTAAACTGGTTTTTATTAATTACTAACTAAATGATTTTTTTAAATTAATGTTATCATTCAATAATTTTTGTTTTAAAGCCTCGTAAACATATTCTTTTTTACCAACTTTAAATGATTCAATATATATTTGTTGATTAGTACTCATAGACGACGATCTTTAAACTCATGAAAAGTCTTTTTAAGGTTATTAATAATCTATTTTTGAAAACTCTTATGTTCCTATATATCATGACTAAAATATTTCTTAAAAAATGGGTGTGTATCTTTGAGATCAAAACAAGCTTCTGAACCAAAACCAACATTTAAAAAATCTCTCAGAGATTGGTGTGTTTTAAAATCATCAGTATTATCATTTTTTTGATTATAATCTGACCATGGATATCTTGAGTAAACCTCGTTTACAAAATCAATATCATATTCAAATTTACCTCGTTCATTTCTGTTAAATTCATTAAATACGTACCCTTTATTGTCGCCATTAAAATCATAATATTTAAATTGATCATTGATATTGCGATTATCTAAATTAATACTAAATACTATAGTATCATTGACCATTGATATAGTAACGTTGCTAGTGCGTGAATAATTATCTATTATATTATTAGTAATGTTAGTAACGCACATTTTACTTTCACCGACTTTACCGATATGCTTCATAGTTGGTGGAATTTTTATTAATACATTTAAAACACTACCAGTTGGTTTATACTTACCAAATTTAACATCATATTCACCATCAAGATACACAGCTATTTGATACGTATTTGAATTAAACAAACCTAAAATACTTTCAAATGTGTTGTTATAAATTTTTAATGTTTTTAATATGTTGTTAAATAAATAATCATTAAAAACATACCTGTATTCTTTGTTTTGTTCGAACAACTAATACAGGTAATTTTTTTTGCCAACGTGTTTATATCCGCTCTAAATCTTTAACATCTTATTATTTCTCCTTTATTGTTTTATTTTAATATTCTAATATACCATATAATGGTTTTATATGTTCTGAACCATGAATTAAATGTAAATCAACAATGTCATCACCATAAATAAATACATTCACTGAATCAACCCAAAAAGACTCAGAGTCATTCATTATACAATCAACCTCATAGAATCCAGCACCACTATGTTGGATGATTTCATTAAACCAGTACCATTCCTGATCATTAAATAGTTTAGATAGCTTTTCATTTGAGATCTCAATTTCAAATTCACCATTAAGGTTTTCGTGATTATCTAACAATGTAATGTCAAATAAATCAATTTCAACATTAAAATCTTCATTATACATTATATCTGGATTTTCACTGTCGGTTTTTTCTTTGATACTTAAAAGTTTATACATATTGCTTTCTTCTATTCTAAAACCTTTAAGAATATGTTCATCAGCAAACTTTTCGTTTATACCCCAACCTTCAATGTTTAATAATGAATATAGTACATCAAAACCACCCTCGATTTTGAACTTCACTAATTTATTAGTTGAACTAGTTATTGTTATATTAATCTGATAAACCTCATAATCTCTTTTTTCTGTAATCAATGTTGGTTCTTTCATTATGTAAAACCTCTTTTCTAATATTAATATTCTAACACACCGTAAAATGGTGTGCTATTTAATTCTGAATTATATTTAATGAAACTAAATTCACTTCCGTCTTCAGAATATATACCATCAACCCAAAAATGATCATTATCTCTCATTGATAAATATAGTACGTATGTCTCTTGACCATTTGTTGAATAATACTCATTCCAATAAAATTCTTGGTCATTAAATAATTCTGACAAAAGTTCATTTGATAATTCAATTTCAAATTTACCTTCACTTGGTAAATCTTTAAAACCTTTATCGGATAATAATTTATTATCAAATATTAAATCATGATCTGATTGATCATCATTAAACATAACATCAGGTGTATAATCATCATCGTCTATTTTTTCAACAATAGATTCTAATCTAAAATTCGAAGCGTTTTTAACACCTCTCAATATATACATATCTGCTTGATACGTATTGACACCCCAACCTTTAATATTGATCAATGATTGTAATTGATCAAAATCTGATTCAATTATAAAAGTAGTCTTGTCTTTTTTTAAATTAATTTCTGCTACTTGATATTCAGAATCTTTAGTTTTTAATTTCATATTATTGTTTTTCATTTGTAACCTCCATATATATCTTTATTTATATATAATATAACATCCAACTTAAAAAACCTGTAATAAATCTTTAAATTAATTTTATTTATTATTATGTTACTAATATAAACTATTTATACTATACGATTGTTTTTGGTGTTTTTTGAAATTCTATAGGTTTTTTAAAAAAATTAAACACCATCGGTAAAATATATTTTTACTTTTTTTAAATTATTTTTACTTAGTATATATAAACTATTTAAAATATATTTGATGGTTTTTGATGATTTTGATGAATTTTTGCATTTTATAGGTTTTTATAGGTTTTTTTTCAAAAAATTATTAAAATTTTAAAAATTATTTTTACTTTTTTGAAAATATTTTTAAATAGTTTGTAAGTTACTTTAAAATAGGTAAATATAAATGTGTTGAGTATAGCTAAAGTAATAACTTTACTTTCAAAACCAAATTTATTTTATTTTATATCTATAAACTAATATTAGGTTACAAATATAAAGTAAATTAAGCTTAGTAGTATTAATTATTGATAGCTATAAACTAAATATTAATATGTTAGAAGTATTAATTATTGATAGCTATAAACTAAATATTAATATGTTAGTAGTATTAATAATTGATAGATATAAAGTAATATTTAGGTTAAATAATTATGTTAGTAGTATTAATAATTGATAGCTATAAACAATCACGTGATATTAAAAAAATAAAATGTAAGGTAAATTTAAAATAAAATATATTATTAATAAATGTATATAATATAATACTTTATATTAAGTGAAGGGATATTTAAAATCTTTAATTAAATAATATAAACCCATGTAACATAATATGTTATGAAGAAGATTAATTAATTAAATTTATTTTAATTTATAAACAACTGGAATATAATACTTTGTATTAAGTGAAGAAAATAAATAAAATAATTTACAGGTTTTTTTAATTAAATAATATAATAAATTTTTTCTGAAAAGAAAAAATATTAGTGAAAGGGAAAAATATGGTTTGCTATATACTAGATCTACATGATATAAGTGTAATCTTGTTACTTAACTATCTATGTGGATCTATACTTATATTAATATACTATAATTAAATTAATATTATTTTAAAATTTATTAAAATAATTTATTATATTTTTTTTCTTATGAGTAATTATTATTAATAATATATATTATATATATAATACTAGTTACTAGTATAATAGTAATAAAATAGTAACTATTTAAAAATTATTACTCATTACATTCGTAATAATTTTACACTAAAATAAACAACTACGTTGTTTATTATCGATTAGATGTTTCATACTCGCT
>CAYYEN010000097.1:0-8637 GCA_964470795.1 uncultured Spirochaetaceae bacterium
GAAAAGGTTAAGTAGATTTTGTAATATGGGTAGAATAGGAGGAAAATCTATGGCAAAGAAAAATAAAAAGAAAGGTGGTTGCAGGTAATGGGACAAATTTACAACAAAGATAGGTGGAACGAGTTCTCACCTGTGAGACCTTTATTTAATAAAGGTGATGGGTTTAGAGTTACATACACAGTCAATGCGAGATTTTATGAATATCTTACATCACTAGGTGTTAAGTCATACGACACTTTAGGAGGTAAACCTGCACCACACGAAGGTGATGATGTTATCGGTATTGATAAAAACAATAATAAATTACCTAGAGGCTCATATCAAGTATTAATGCCTTTTGATAGTATGGAATGTACGGAAGTCACAGGTAATGTGACTGGAACTATCGCATTTGTAGGGTATAACACAACAGGTGTTAAGGTTGAATTAAGAATTGCACACTGTATAAACCCTGTTGTAAAAGTAGGTAAAATATATTATGCAGGTGATATATTAGCTACTGAAAGTTCTAAAGGTTTAAAAAACCCAAATGACGACCATGTGCATTTTACTTTAAAAATAGGTGGACAAATCAAGTCATTAATAGCTATGTTAAGTCTTGTAGAACCATTCCCAACAGTTACACACAATGGAAAAGAGGAAGAAAATATGGATATTCAAAAAGGAATACAAACAATCACGTATAAAGGTAAACGATTTGCAGTACTGTATCAACCTGACGGTTATGAACCGTACCTATTATCATTAAAACACCCTGCATTATACCCTTTATCGGTAATTAATGTTAAGGAGTGGGATATATACGGTAAGAAAAATGCGTCAGTATTTGAAATGAAACAAAAAGCAAACTATGGTTATGTTTATGGGAGTGAAATTAGTGATATTTATGATGAGGCTGTCCCAACAACACAAGGATTGATTGATGTGGTTAAATTAAAAGATGGTACTTGGAAATTTGGTAATTTTGGGTACGATAAATATCGTAAAGATGAAGTTATCTTACGTTACTCTACTTACATGGTACTGGTAGCAGGTGGAGCTTACTCTAATGAACGCTCGAAATTTGACATATCAACAGCAAACACTAAGATGTCATGTCTATTTGTGAATTGGAGTAATGAGGCACTGTTTGTAGTCTCACTAGACAATGCTAGTTTAGATGAAATGAGAAATTTAGCAATAGAACTAGACATGCAATATGCGTTCGTTGATGATAGTGGTGGAAGTGCTAGTATTGTAGCTAAAGGGAAAGTGTACAGTGGTAACTCTAGTGAACGTGCTATACCTAATTGTCTAGCTTTTGTTAAGAGTACTGACCTGCCTCATAATGAAAAACCAATAGAACCACCTATTCAACCTCCACTAGAGGACGACAAAGATAAGAAAATTGCTGAATTAGAAAAAGAAAATGCTGAATTGACTAAAAAGATTGAAAATGCTAAAATAGTATTAGGATAGAGGAGGAAACTATGGATAGTATTATATTATTGTTTGTCTTAGCTGTTGTAGTTGAGGCACTAGTGACATGGTTAAAAGAATTATTTAAAAACGGTAAAATGCAGTGGCAAGTATTAGTAGCACTTACAATAGGTGAGTTGTTTGCATTTAACTATCAAGTCGATTTATTAGCTATATTTGGAGCTGGTGGTGTGGTACCTTATGTAGGTATTCTTGCAACAGGTGTGTTCTTATCACGTGGTGCAGGATATATTAATGAACTGGTATCAAAACTAAAAGACATTACTAAAAAATAGTAATAAAGGGAGTTGTGAAACCCCTTTTTTACTGCTATAATTTATTTAGAATTATGGAGGATAGTATGAAAAAAGTAAAAGAAGAAAAAGTAGATTTAAACATTAATGATTTAGACCTCCCTGAAATGGATAAAATGTGGGGTAAAATTATTCTTGCGTCAATAACATCAAATCAATACAAGGACACTCCTAAAGATAGACTCAGTAGAACAGTTATTATTTGCTTAACTATTTTACTTACAGTATTATCAATGTGTTTTACATATTATATATCCAGTCAAAAAGTTATTATCAATAACTTTCCTGATAAGCAGGAGCAAAGTGTTAATGATGTAGGTGATGATAGCAAAATAAATCAAGCAGGAGGTACTATTAATGTCGATAACGATTAATAATAGTGGAAACTCTACTAAAGAAGAAACAACAAGAAACGGTACTAAAAAGACAACTTCTAAAAGTGATGTTGAAATTAAAGTAGTTGATAGACGAGGTAAAGAAAAAGTAATTTATGATAGCAAAGGCAAAAAAGCAAGTAATAAAAATAGAAGTTTAAAAGCATTTGATATTTTCAAAAGTACATTGGGGTTGTAATATGGACGATAAAGAAATGTACCTAAAAATAGGGGAGCTTACTGCTAATGTTAAATTACTTATGCAACAACAAGAGAGCTTTATGGAGTCAATAAAAGAAACAGTTCAAGAACAAGAGACTAGATTAACTAGAATTTATGCTGAATACAAACAAGTTACTGACAAACGATTAGACGCTATGGATAGGTGCGTAGCAGAAATAATTATCAGTAATCAAAAAAAAACTACAAGACATCTTGATAGATTTTTAGACTTAAAATGGAAGATTGTGTGGTTCTTTGTTGCAGGTGTTCTAAGTGGGTTTTTGTGGAATGTTTTAGGAATTAAATTCTAATGACCAATTTAGACCAAAAGGTAGTAGATTTACTAAAGCATAAGTTTACCTTAGACCTCTTGGACATTTATCAAAAACGTATAGGTTTTAGTAAATTACAGTACACTATTATAAAGCATTATTATATCCTACAAGATAAGATATATGAGGATATAGCTGATGAATATGGCTTATAATGATTACTATAGCTTATTTGAAAACGACCATACAAGATACATGGACTTTACTAAATTATGGGTAAATGATATTGACTCAGACATTAGTGCTGACACAAAAACATATCGTTATGCTACAATGATTTAAAACAAGACAAAAGTCTTGTTTTTTATTGTGTAATCTATTATAATTTAGATGGATATTAATACATTTAAGGAGGTAACTTATGACAAGAGTATATACAGGTGGTTCAAGTGGTGGTGGTTTTGGTGGTTCAAGTGGTTCAGGCTGGGATTCTTCAAACCCTGCTGATGTATGGAGAGCTTCACAAAACCCCTTTAGAGACCCTTTAGGACAACCTAAACCAGGCTCACAAGCGTGGTATCAACAACAAAATAGTGCTTTAGGAGGAGGAGTGTCTCCTGTATTTACAGGCTCTAAAAGCCCAACATCAGGTAAAGTAACAGGTAGTTATAGTGGTGGTGGAAGTTATGGAAGTGGTGGTTACGCAGGCAATGAGTGGTATATGCCTGAGTTTCAAGTTCCTTTAGTAGACCGTTCGGTGTATGAAAACCTAGCTAATGATATATTAAACTCACAACTATCCTCTCTAGGTGCTTTGCGTTCTTCACAAGAGGCTCAAGCTACTTCTAGTGAGAAAGCAGTTCGTGGTGACTATTTTGACCAGTACCGTCAAGCACAATATAACCGTGCAGGTCGTGGTATGGGTGGTAGCCCAATGGGTAGTGGTGAAGAAAGACAAGTACAATTAGCAATGGCTGATACCTTAGGAAATATTCGTGATACTTTAGCAGGTAACTTAAATCAAATAGGTAGCCAAGAGGCACAGGCTAGAGCACAAAAAAATATTAATGCTGAACAAATGTTCCAACAACAACAAGCAATGGCTTTCGACCAAGCTGTTAAACAATATCAACTACAAATGCAAAAAATGGGTATGGAGTTTGATATGGCTCAGTCACAGGCTTATGGCTCTGGTGGGTCTGCACTTGAACAAAACAAACAAGCACAATTAGAGGCTGAACAACAACAGGCACAAGTTGACGCATGGAACCGAGAAGTAGCTTTCTTAAATGAAGCCTTAGAATATGAAAAAGACCCTGTTAAGCGTAATGACATAATGAAGCAAAGAACAGATGTATTTAATAAAATATATACAGCAATCAGCGGAGGCAACTCTAGTTTTCAACCTTACAGTTATACACCTGAGACTCCTAAGTTAGGGACGTTTGAAAAACTGTTTACACCTAAACCTATTTCAGGGTCTGGAAATAGTTACTTTGGAATTTATGGATAATATTTAGGAGGCACATATGGCAAAGAAAACTTATGTTCCAAAATACACACCAATGACATATGACCCTAGAACTGGTTTTAGTAAAGCCAGTTCTTCTTCTAGTGGTGTGTCAAAAACACAAAGTCAATCAAATAACTTAGATACTAGACTTAGAACCGTAGGTATGGATACTGACACAAGAAACCCTGTAGAAAAGTTTTTAAATCTAACACCTAAGCAAAATGTTGTATTTGACATATTTGAGTTACTAGATAGACCAGGGCAAGCTGTTAGAAATGTTCTAGCACCTAATCAAGGTGATACTAGCAACTTATTAGAAAATGCTTGGCAAGGTTTTACAGGACAAGAAAAAACAAGCGGACAAGACTTAGTCAATCGTTTAATAGGTGCTCCTAAAGAAGGTGCAAGTAATTTAGAAAAGTTTGGTAGCGGTTTGTTAGGTTTTGGTGCTGAATTACTTACTGACCCTTTAAACTGGGTAGGTGTAGGTCTTGCTGATGATGTTGTAAAAATAGGTGGTAAGACTGCTAAACTTGTTAACAATGCTGACGACCTTGCTGACTTAGCAAAAGCAGGTAAAAATATTATTGATGTTAGCGAAAATACAAGTAATCTTAAAAATGTTTTAAAAGGTGCTGATTACATCAAAAACGCTGATGGTGTCTATAGAGTAGTTGATAAGTTTAAAGACGCTAACAAGCTTGTTACAGGATTTAATAAGGGGCAAGATTTAGCATTTTATGGATTGGGCAAAGCTTTAGGTAAAGGCACAGGTGTAGTTGGTGATGTTGCACGTAAAATAGCTCCTGAATTTATTGAAGATTTAGGTGTAGTTACAAATGATATTAAACGTATGTTTAGTGGTGCTTACAAAACATTAGCTGATGTTGGTGGTGAAAAAGTAAGTTCTTATTTGAAAAAGATTAAAGGTATTTCAAACGAAGATTACAAAATTATCCAACAAACAGCTACAAACATTGCTAAAGATTACAAAGGTGTCATAGATAATGTTATGACAAACAAAGGTGTATTAGACGATTTATTAGAATACACACGTAAAGATATGCCTGATTTATTTGAGTCTATAGCTAAAAAAGGCTTACAAATGGACGTGGAAGATGTTAAAAAAGTAATGGATAATATTCTTACTGGAACACTATCAAATGAGTCTAAGTTCACTTACACAGGTTTATTAGACACATTAGCAAATGCAGGAAAAGTGCGTATAGGTGCTCAAGGTGACACGTCAAATGAAGTTCTTAAAAAGTTTACACAAATGTTGGACGCTTTAGGACTTGAAGGTGATTATGAACTTGGTGGCAAATTAAAGAATGATTTACGTAGTATAAGTCTTGGTGAAAACGGTGTCGAAACTTTAAGAACTTTCTTAAAAGATACTGATGGTTTACCTGATGGTTTAACTACTTACTTTAGAAATAATGGTTTAGATGTAAATTTAGATGAAGTATTTAGTGCAAAAGGAACTGCTATTGACTCTTTATTAACAGGTCCTCATGCACAAGAAATACTAAGTTTAGTAAAACCTATAGCTGACTCAGAAAATAGAGTGCTACAACAAATTAGAGATACCCTTCTAAAAATGGGTTATGATGTTGATGTTATTGAAAACTATGTTCCTTTGCGATTAACAGGTGAAAAGTTAGACGCAATGCAATTATCAACTAGAAAATATATGGACGACATAGGAAAAGAAGTTCCTAGAGTCAAAGAAGGTCGTTTAAAAACTTATGTGCCTCAAGGCTCTACTGCACCTGTTCGTTCTAGTTTCGGTAACCCTGTAGAAATGAATAGGTTAAACCGTGAGCTTTTAGGTGATAATGCACCTTTATTTAGAACTGATTTAATGGAGGTTGTAGGTGAAGTTGCACAAAGTCAATTTAAGATTGCAGAACAACAAACAGTTTTAAAAGAAGTATTAGAAACATTCACACGTTCAATGGAACGAGGACTAGACAATGGTACTATTTTAACTACTGACCCTAAAAAGGTGTTCACAGGAGTTGAAACAGCTCTTAGAGACAGTAGAGTATTGAACAACACTATCAAGAAGTCACTACAACAAAATAGTGATGAACTAGCTGATTGGCTTATGAAAACAGTACAAACAAATGATGTAAGTATTGATAATATTAGAAATGCTATAGGACGTAGTGTTAGCTTGGGAAATGAAATACCTCCCAACATACAAAAGATAGCGTCTAATATAGCTAAGTTAGACAACTCCATTACTCCTACAATGATTGAAGAGGCTACTGGTATACTAAATAAGTTAAATATACCCACTGAGGGCTTAGACCCTAAGTCCATCATGGATAAGTACAAAAACTTTGCTAGTGACCCTTATGCTGTGTCTAAATACCTTGAAGACTCTAACTTAACTGTAGGTATGAAAAAGTATTCAAGTATTGATGATTTGTTTAGAAACTTAAATTACACTGAAAAATTTGGTGTAGATAAGAGCGAATTAAGAGGTTTAAAAGACTCTTTAAAAGAAATGCTTGGAACTGGTGAAGTCTACATTAATAAAAATATTGCAGGTATGATTGAACGTGCACAAACAAGTGAAAGAAGTGTTCAACGTATTATGGACGATTTAAACAAGTACATGAACAAATGGAAGTCCGCAAAGCTTTACAGTGCAGGGTTTCCACTTAGAAACTTATTTGGTGATAGTACTAACTTATATGTAGGGGGTATGCCTGCTAGTAAGATTGTATCAGGTGCTAGTAAAGCCATGGCTGACATTAAAGGTTTAGAAGGTGTTAGGAATGTGATTGCAAAAAACCTACAAAATGGGCTTGATGAACTAGCTAACTTAACTCCTAAACAAACTCAATTATGGCAAGAATGGACTCAATTCATAGAAACAGGTATCAACGCTCAAACAAGAACTTCTAATGAGTTCATGGACGTTATTAAGTCTATTACAGGGTCTACAAACCCACAAGACGCTTTATCAATTATTAGAAATAGTCCTGAACTTAAAAAGATAGCTGAAATGAGTTTAAATACATCACAGTTCTTTGATACAGCTAACCGTTTTAGTGCATGGCGGTGGGCTAATAGTGAAGATGGTATCAAAACAATTAAGGACTTAGGGTTTACTAGTGCTGACGATTTTGTTCGTGCTACTCTAATTGATTACGATGATATTAGTAAATTTGAAAATGATTATATGAGAAAAATATTCCCATTCTACACATTCATGCGTAAGAACACGGAATATCATGTAAGAAACTTTTCTAAAAATGCTCGTAAGTATGGTCAAATTGCTGACTTTGCAAAGAACATGTATCAAGCACAAGGTATTGATGATAGAGATTTGCCTAGCTACATTAAAGAAAGTTTGCAAATACCTGTAGGAACTACTGAGGACGGTAAGATTAAATATCTTAAACTTACACCTTCATTTATGGAGGCTTACCAAACACTCACAGGAAAGAACTTAATTAGCGGTCTAAACCCAATGTTAAAAACTCCTGCTGAACTAGTAACTGGTACTGACTTTTTCACAGGTCGACCTAAAGATACAAGTCTTAGAAGTATAGTTACAAATGACCTTGTAGGAAGTTTAGCACCTATTCCTCAAGCTTTCTCACCATTGGCACAAACATTAGCAGGACGTGGTGTCGATATGATTACACAACCTAATGTTAAAGGTGGTAATATTGGTAAAGAAATATTAGACGCTTTAGCAAAAGGTACTGTAGGAGGGGCTACAGGAGGTCCTTTAACAGGAATTACTGACCCTGAGGTAAATCGTTACTACAATGACCAAGCTCAGCTTGAAGAGCTTAATAAACTAAAGAAACAGTACAAGAAAATCACTGGTCAAAACTTACCTACAATAGACGAACTTAGAGAAATGGGTTTGCTTGAATAAAAAAAAAAGAACCTCCCAAAAGGGAGGCTTTTTTTATTTAATCAAATAAATCAGCTAAATCAAGTTCATCATCATCGTTGTCAACATCTATTGAAACACCTTTTTTAATTCGTATACCAACTTGGTCATACACTACAGGGTCATTTCTATATGCGTCAAGTTCTTCATCAGTAAGGTTTAACTTGTCCATAACGATTGCCTTATAATCAATATTTCCTTGTCTTTCAACATGACTAGTACTAATTGTAGCTTTTGAACCTTTAATAGAGGCTCCTGTGTTAAATCGAGTAAGCATATAGCCTTTAAGATTTTCCATTTTGTCACTGTAGAGGTCTATTTTTAGCTTAGTATTAATCAAATCATCAATTAATTGATGGTCAGCCATGTCTAATTCTTCCTCAGTTAGCACAGTCTTAATTGTTGTATCATGAGCAACTCCCCAAGGGAATGGTTCAATTAAATCTCCATTTATAAGCCTAGCATTTGGATAATCTTTGACAGCACTATTTAACTTACCTAAGAATATAATAGCTTTAGCAAGCATTTCTTCAATGAAGTCAACATCACGTTGTACAGTTCT
>CAYYEN010000098.1:0-1775 GCA_964470795.1 uncultured Spirochaetaceae bacterium
ACCTACCAGTCACCAGGTTGACCAAAAAACACCTCACCTGTCTATAGGTCTTTAATCTATTCTGCTTGCTATAATTGTCTAGCAATAACATATTTTTTGATTGTAACATATATGTTACTTGATATAGTCATAAAATATTTTATCCTTTTTTATATACACTGGCGGTAGTATCTACCATTTTAACTGTGTTTGAACCAACCGTTTTAACATCTTTAACAGTCCCCTTCGAAGCTAAACCAGAACCAGTAAGATCAACCATTTTAGTATTGTTTAATTGTTTTTGTTTTTGTTTATTAATCATAACCTACTTAACTGTATCACCTTTAGTTTTCTTTTTAACAGGCTATTTACGTACCTTTTCTTTTGTAACTGTTATTTTGTTTTTTTTATCTTTAGATGTCATTGTAATGGTGTCTTTACCTTGTGTAGCTTGAAACTTATAATCTATTAATTTTTGATTTTTAATTCCAACTATACTATAAGTTCTATATATAGTTTTTTTAAAACTACCTAAAACGGGTTTTATACTTATATGATAAAACCCGTATGGTGACGTCAATGAATATTTCTTTTTCTATTTTAATTGTTTCTTTGTTATTTTATCGTTTACTATTTTAGCTAATTGAAGTATCTAATTATAATTACAGTAGTTTAAATTAATTGCGTGCATCTTTCTCATGTATCTATGATTTAATACTAACACCAACGGGTTTGGGTCATGTACATCTACACCATGGTAATCAAATGTTATGATCATACCTGGACGAATATCTTGTTTACTGATAGGTTGCTCGAAGTGAAGCTTCTTATTCTCAAATAACTTTCTACTCGTATTGTATACATTTTTGTTGGGCAATTTCTTTTTAGATGTCTTTTTATTAGCCATGAATTAATAATTATTCCTTTTCTTTTGTCTATATTATAGACTACATATATGATTTCAATATGTTTTTAACTTTCTAATATGAAAAGTTCTATCGAATATATTTTTGTTGTTGTTTATATCTATCATGTTTTTTTATGTTATCATTCTAAATAAAATCAGTGAATTTATAAGCAGCATACTGATAATCTACTGTATTCCAGCGTGACTATGGGATAAAAAAATTAACATAGTATGTATTTAATAGCTATGTAGGAATCTAAGTTACTTTATGAAGTAAAATCTAACAGTTCTAAGGTTGTATGTAATCCATGAACCCTGAATGATATGGAATTATTAAAGGTTTACCTGTAACACCGCTAAACTCCATAATAGGAATACCCCAGGACTCACCATGTGAAAATGATACGTATGCTTTTACTTTTTCATGATTATATAGCTATAATATCTACTACTATTTAAGGTTACCTGATATAAAGTAAATGTTTTCATGTGTACACTATATATCAAGGACTTTGTATATCTAATTAATTCTCTATCTTAAAAAGTACTACGACAACACGCTTGACTTTCCATGATCCACCTTTAATATTAAACCATACTATTTATTGTTAGCATATTTCTTTAAAAACGTCGTACACAACATTCCGATATCTTTTCTATCATTACCGATTGAACCAATAAGCCACTAACCTACACTTACAAATAATGTTTTTTGTGGTATATTATTAATAAACTATGTAACTTGACCTGTTTTATTAGGTTTAAAACCCTAACACATAAATGGATGTGGTAATAATTTAACTGGTCTCTATATCTAAAGTTTTTTACCATCATTTGAAGTGTATTTACTATACTATAATGAATTTATATTGAATTGTGACATTACCCA
>CAYYEN010000098.1:1875-8625 GCA_964470795.1 uncultured Spirochaetaceae bacterium
GTCATTCTTGACTATTCAGATATGAGCCACTATCTACCCTTTTCACCGATTTCTTTTCTTTTTTCTTTACCAAGCTAATACATCTATTTAATAGCATAAACTAAATCCTAAACTGTACAGTACATCTAATAGATATATGGTGTTGAAAAACTACCAGTAGTACTTATAGCTTTCATCCATAATGGTATCACCCACTATCCATGTTCAGTATAAGTTTTATAACAGTTCGAAGGTACTTTTTCATTATTAAAGTATAATTTACCATCATGATCTTTAAAAGCCATTTGATCTTGTAAACCACCTATTACAGGTGATATTATAGGTTTACCGCAAGCTAAAGCCTCAGCTGTTGATAAACCAAAACCCTCAGCTGTACTCATTGTCACTACGGCATCTGAACAATTATATAATGCTGCTAGCTACTATTGAATTAAACTTCTATTAATAAAGTTTATATTTAATGATTCATCAGTAATAATCTATTGTAAATAAATATTTAAAGGCATACCAGCAGGATAAGCAACCTACGTCTTTAATATCAACATAACTTTCTTTTTCTACTATTCAGTTAAAAAATTATTTACAAAATACTTCCAAGCCTCCATTATGAGTGCTGCTTGTTTTCTTATGATATTCTTATTTACAAATAATAAAACAAACTACGACTACTCAGTAAGTGTAGCCTATTTCATACGTTTAAATGTGCTGTTGTTTTTTCCTAATGGTCTAAAAACAGCTGTATTAATACCGTGTGGCACATATTTTGTTTGCCACTACTATCTTTTATAATTACTACACACTTGATTGACAATGTTGTGTGTTTGCTTTGATATATTCATTATTAAATCTGAGCATGAGTAATATTTTTCATTATACTTTGGATAAGGTAAGTTGTCCCAGATATTATAGTAAATAATAGGGATTTTATTACGTATTAAGTGCTATATCTAATACAACCAGTACCAGCTGTGTGGATCAGTAAAATGGAATAAAGCATCAGGTTTAAACTATTCAATCATCTTTAATAAATCAGATTGTTTTTTAGTTAAATCAGCTGAGTATATATCATAAGGTAAAACCATTACATTGGCGTCAATTACACCCGTATTCTATTGAACCATTTTACTGATATTCTATACTTTATAGGTTTCATTTTGTTTTAACCCCTATATATAGCCCACATCTATAAAATTATATCGATGACAAGTTTCATAGATAATCTATTTCTTTTGGTTCCCTAATCCACTTGGTCTCAAATGTAAATCACTTAAAAACAGTATAGTTTTACGTTTATTTTGTGATAACACCTACGTACCATTTCTAATCTACCCTTCTTTATATTTTTTAATAACCATAACTTATTATACCTTTAAAGAATCTTCTATCTAATTAAAAAACCCAACATAATCTGATTCACTTACAGATACTATTTCAAATTGATCATAAACATTTACTAATAAAGCATTTAAAGTCTCATAAACCTTTGGAATTGATGATGAGTTTACTAAATATTTATTACTTTTCTTAACTATTTTTACATTACCTGTCTTTGATTCCTGTTCCATCATATACTTAATTGTGGCTGTATAATATCTGCCCATTATTATTCCCCCTAATTCTATTCTTTAATCTAATAGTTGTCGTATTTCAATGATACATACATTCCAACCTATTCACCATGCTTTAGCTAATACCTCTAAGCATAAATCTCATTATCTTCATCAATTCCAACAACATAGGTCTTATTATTGTATGTAATACATTTACCAACACCAGGTTCAATAAACTATCTTAATAGCTCTATTATTAACTATTTCTACAATAATTGAAGCGAAACTAAATAAACCTCAAAAGGTATAGTCTATTTACAGTTTCTACATGACATCTAATAGTCTTCGTTTAAATCCATTGTCAATTGACCACAGTTTGGGCATACTTGGTCTGTTAGTTGTTCTTGTTGTACATCATCTTGATCATCAACATTAATGTTTGTTACATTGTCGGTGTTTTTCATCGTGACTCCTTTTCACTATTTAATTATATTATAAAATTTATCCTATTTAATAGCTAATTTAATTACGTTGTCAATGTTTGGTGTTAGTTCATTAGAAAAAATTAAAATTAAATCTGATTTTTTAATTGCATTCTTAAGCATTACTTGTTGTAATCTTATCGGATTGGATCTTTTAAAATGGTTACCAACAAAATAAGTTGCTATGTTCCAACCTTGATAATATACGTCAAGCTATTCAGCATATAATCTTGCTAATAACTATGCTCCATATCTTGAATCAAATGTATATATCATCAACTGCTATAATGGTGGTAATTGTTTTATAATATCACCCATAACTTTATTAAACTTACTCACGTTGTTATAATTATCGGAACCAGTGATTAATATATTAAATTTGTTTAATTCATCCTAAGTTTTTTTTGATTTTCTACCCATGATAATTATCTCTTTAAGGTTCTATTCTTATTACATACATATAAATCATTTTGTTTTGAATATGGACACCAGTCGCATAGTCTTGTTACGTTTTTTTGTGCTTGGATCTCACCAGTCTATATCTTCTACATTTGCTACATTATTGTTTTAACTGATTTTACACTTGATTCAATTGTCCTATCAGATGATGGTGGTTGGAATACTTGAAGTCTACTTATTTTATAAGGTGATTCGAATAAGATCTTTTTAAGAACCATAAATTCAATCTATATTTTATTTAATGGTATATTTAACTTTTGTGCGAAAAAGTATTTATATAATTGTAGCTGTAGTCTTTTTGTTTCGTCTTTTTTCTGATTGTCGTTCCAGCCATTACGTGAAGTTTTAAGATCAATGATTTTATATTTGTCCTCATTCTTATAATATAGTACTATATCTAAAAAACCATTAAATTTTATACCTTCTACCCATGGAATCTACTAATTTAACTATATCTATATTCCATATAATTGTACGCCTCGTTTTTTAAAGTACTTTGAAACATTTGGTATAAACTATTTTAATATATCATGACCATAATTAGCATACTATTCAACCTACTAATCAAATAATATTAAATTGACGTCTTCCTACTATTCTTTAGCCCTATTATACTGTAATCTTTCGATAAAGTACATTATCCATTTGGTTGTTGTCTATGATATTATTTTTTCTGTTGATGAATAATATTCTTTTAAAAACTACTGTATTGTTTCGTGCATTGCTGTTCCGAATACTGTATCAATAGTGCTTTTCTTTAATTTTAAATTCTATAAATAATATTTCTACCATTTATGTTGACAATTAACATAGGTGCTTATATTCGAATAACTTATAAATTCTAACTTATTTTTTAACATTTTTACCTTCTTTTTTAATTCTTTAGAGTAATTATATATATTAATTCATAGGAGGATTAAATTAAATGAAAAAATTATTATTAACATTAATCGTGATATTTGGTATTACAAGTATCAGTTTATGTGCTCAAGACAGTCAAGTTGATGGCAGTATTCCTGTGATCAGTCAAGACACAACTGTTGTTTAGTAGTAGGTTGCAACTGATGATTCAACTATTGTAACTGATAATGGTTCAATTTTAAATTCATTAACTGTTCAAGATGTTGTTGCAATTGTTATTACCTTTATATTGGCTGTAGTTGCTGTTGTCCTTGGCAATAAGTACTATCAAAAGAAAGAGGCTTTATAGAATCTTCTAAAAGCTATCATTGAGGCTGTATAGGATAATAAGATATCTAAAGAGTAGCTTGAAAGGATTATTAAACTGTTTAAACAACTATAATATTAACATATAATAATAATTCGAATTAAAGGTGGGCTAATAAACCCACCTTTTTTTTATTCTTTAAAATTTAATACCACCAAAGATTTTACTAAGCTGCTATAGTATATCTGCCTTTGTGGGTGTCGGTGTATCACTATTGTCAACACTGTTGGATTTAGTTTCATTGTTATATTCATCATAGTTAAAACCTATCCAGCTATAATTAAACATATCTTGCATTGAATCACGATTATCAGGAGACGCTGCTAATCTACTAATCTTATATAATTGCATTAAAAACGGTATATCTTCCTATTCAATAGGAACCTATAGATCATATTTAATTTTAAAGTAATTTTTCCATAATTTTGACATTACCTTAAAGTTATTACCATACTATTTAGTTCTTTGTAGTATAATCTAATGATCAACAATCTGATTTTTGTTTTTAAACATAAATTACCTCTTTTTATTAATAATGATTTTTAATTTAATTAAAGTTTACCCATTAACACTGCTTTCATAAAATACTATGGTATAAGGTTTTTATTAAATTTAAATAAGTTTAATATATCTGAATCTAAAATATAAGTTACGGCGAAATCATCCTAACTTCTTATACTTCTACCATAACTTTGAACTAATGCTTTAACTGTTTGATATGAATACCAACCTTTAATTAAATCTTTTTTCGTTGATATATACTTACTACCTAAGTTTGGATAAGGTACCTTTGCTATTATTTGAAATCGTGATAAATCCTGTTTCAAGTCAACACCCTAACCCATACTTGGTGATATTAACACTGTATCATCACTATTATAATGATACTACAACATATCATCTCTTGACTCGTGTTCATCTATAATAATTAATCTTTTAGAGTTTAAGCCATCGAATATTCTTTTTGCTAAGTAATGTGATGAAACATGTATAATACCCCTCTATCCTTTATGTAACTATAATATTTTATTAATATCAGATATTACATTTGGTAAACTATGTTCAAGATTATTTTTTGACATAGATCCTGAACCTAATATAAAAATTCTTCTATTCTATACAGGAAAAGGACTATCTAAACTAATAAACTAACACTACTAAGGTTTAATACCTAAGTTATTACAAAATGCGTTTTTATTTAATATTGTACCCGACATCATTAAGATCCTATCACCAACATTAAATAATGTACTCTAAGTATAATCTGATGCAAATATAGGTGAAATTGCTATCTATAGAGTCTATGTGTTGTTTTCTATCACCCACCGATCAGGATCAAATGATTGTAATATTAACTATAACTTCTATTTTATATTCCTAATATAATCAAGACGTCTACTTATCTATATAATCTTTTGTTGTGCTAATTGTATCCTATTACCTTGTAATAAACCAACTAATTGTGTTACTTTATCCTATAGGAAATGAAAAAACCTCATAGACAACCAATCAATGATATTTTCGCCAGGTTTAATCCAATTCTATTTTCTCATTGAATAATTAGCAGCTAAGGTTTTAAATGATATATTTAAACCATTAAATCTGATAATATCCTACTATAGATTATGACACTAATCAACTACTAATAATGATCTTTTCTTGATTATCTAACTACTATAAAGTATATTTGACATCATAAAGGCTGTGTTTGTAATACTTATTTTATTTTTCATGAAATCTTGTTTCTAAACCTAATAAGGACAGTCCTAACATTTAGGAATTCCAGTTATTTGGTGTACGAATTTCATATCACCACAATTAGATTCTTTAAAAACTTTACACATATAATTATTAATTGAACTTACATTAGCAAAGTTACTAAACTATTTCTTGTATTGTTTTTGTAATATTATTTGTGGTGTTACTATGTAACTTTTATTCTCTTTATTAATCATATTAAAATACTACGCTATAGTTGAGGCTATAAAAGATTTACCTGTACCTGTAGTAGCCTCAACTATAACAAATCTTTTATTTTTCTATAAAAAGCTCTTTAGTATGAACTATATAGCTTTTACTTGTATTTCTCGTGGCTAATAGCCCTTTGGGAAACAACCTTTCCAATTAATCATTTTTTAAATACCCCTTTTAAATATTCTATATATAGTATAGAATTAACATTTAAAAACCTATGTTTTAAATTAAAAATGTGGTGGATCACCATAATAGACTAAACCCACCACATTGTTTATTATCTTAATTATTAACAATTATAAAGGTTGTTATTGTTTGGTAACATCCTTTTTCTTAAATATATACGTACCATGTTTATCTATTCTATAATTCTATGGATATACTTTACACCACTCATTAATAGTATTACTTACCAACTATATTTTATCGAACTATCTTAATGGTAATAAGATTTGTTTTTCAAATAGCTACATATAATCAATCTAAAACTTGTCTGTTTCTTTTATTAAATCAAAATCCTATGTTCTTAAACAGATTACGTTTTTTCTATCTTTTAGTTTAATCTATGGCTAACAAAAACTATTAATATAGAATAAGAATACAACATCTGAGTGTATAATCTTTAAATCTAAGTGTTTATTAGCGTATAAAGCTCCAGCTACGTGTTGTGGCATTGTTTTTTCATACTGTTCAAATTTTTTTGAGAATGATTTATGAACGGCAACATCCTAATAATTAGCTTGTTTTAACTGTTGAAAAGTAAGTTTTAAATCTTCTATAGATATATCCTATTTTACTGCTTTCTAACATAGCTAACCAAGCATTGTTTTAATTAGTTTAGGTGTGTCTTTTCTTATAATATTTAAACCGTGAATATATTTATTACCATTTCTCTCAATAGCATAATATCTTTTCTTCCTATCGCCTAAGTATAAGTAATCTAAGTCTTTCTCATGCTATAAATTATACTGATAGTATTCTAATGGTATATATGGATTTGCTTCACGTATTAGCTCTAATATACCATTTTTATTAAATTCTTCAAGCCATGTTTCAA
>CAYYEN010000099.1:0-8556 GCA_964470795.1 uncultured Spirochaetaceae bacterium
TATACCATTTGGGAAGAATATTTATTCAAGCTATTTGACTTTTGCAAAAACCTCTATAAGACATTTAAGATAAAAACCACCGAAATGGTTAATATTTATTCATCTTCTTTAGCTGATTTGGAATAATTTAGAGCTCGAACTGCATTATCGAACTTTTGAAACTTACAGTTTTTAAGTCTGATAACAACATTAGTTCCAAGGTTCTCAGATATCTTAACTAAGTACTCAGTGGCTTCAATTTTAGTCTTAAAGTACTTAATTACCTTCTCTGAACTCTGTCGCTTTACTGCCCAGCCTTTGCCCTCAACGAAGGACAAGGTATGACAGTTCTTCATTTCTTTCTTTTCTTCTGTTTCCATAACATTTCTCCCTAACAAAGATATTTAATTAAATAGCCAAACTGACTATTTTAATTGAAATTTTACAGCACACACAATTAACTATATTTTATTCCCACTATTAGAGTAAGTCAAAGATATTGTTAGTATACAAATTTGATAATTATATTCTCAAGGGTTTGTAAAAGCAGATAGCGCTTGATTAATTTCCTCTGCATGTCCTGCCATTAAGTGACCACCTGTTTCAAAAGATATAAAGGTACAATTAGGAAATCTTGAAACCGCTTGTTCCATATCAAGATAGCTAGCTAATCTATCATCTTTTGCGTGTAATATTAAGGTTGGAACTTGTAAATCCTCAATTTTATATTGTTCATAGTTTTTTGCCATATCAGGATTGGTAATAGAGGCATCAATTTTTACACCAAGGAATCGTTTATTAATTGGGAGCATACTGTAAATAGTACTTTCTTCCATACCCATGATAGGTTCAAATAATGGGCTGATTAAAAACATCATGTAGTTGTTACAAAGGAAAGGGGGTGGACCTTGGTATTTGATGTAAGTATCAGGCTTTTGCATAAGAGGTGGAGCTGAGCAATATAATATTAACCCTTTTGTGCGCTCAGGATAATCGAGTGCAAATCTAATGGCGACAGTACCGCCGGCAGAAGTTGCAAGAAGATAAACTTTATCAATTTTAAGTTGGTCTAAGAGTTCAACATATGATTCTACTTGTTCTTTTGGCGTTCCGTCTCCTAAGATATCACTATCTAAATAGCCAAAGCGAGAGGGTGCAATAATACGATAGAAATCTGTTTTATCCTTAAGGGTCTCAAAAGCTTGATCATAGCCTCCAAAAATTCCATGAATTGAGAGTATGACTTCTCCCGCTCCTATATCTATATAGCTCATATTTCCGTAGCTTAAAGTTGCATTCTTTGCAAAATAGCTTAAAAGACGTTGTTCAGCTTTTTGAGTATAAACAAAACAGCGTACTCCTTGTATAACAAGGTAAAGTAAAAACAAGCTTAGGAAAAATAATAGTATTATTTTTAGCACTCTATATCCTTTGGTCTTTTTCAATTTGAACCTCTAAAAAAGGTATACAATGTTTAATGAATTATTTAAATACAACTGTAAAAAAATAATCAGTTTTAGGCCTTGAGGAAAGTTTTACTCAAAAGATGGCATTTAGCGCAGTTGGGTTAATATTTATTTACCCTTTAGGAGTTCTTAAAAGATATTAGAGTTTAAAAGTGATAATTATCCTTGACTTTCAAAATATATATTCCTACTATTTAGGTATGATTAAAAGAACATTTACAGTATTACTTATTTTATTAAGTTTAGTTTCAGCTTCCGTATTTGCAGGAAATGGTATTCTCTCTTCTTTTTCTGCAACCGATCTTGATGGCAAACAAATAGATGAAAGCTATTTAAAAGCTAAGGATTTAACTTTAGTTTTTGTTTGGGGTACTTATTGTGGTTACTGCAGACAAGAAATGCCTACTCTTGAAAAACTATCAGCTGAATATGAGAATTTTCAAATTCTTGGAGTTGTTACAGATTTACAAGATAAGAAAGGTAATGTAAGTGCTAGCCAACTTGCAAAGGCTAATCAGATTATCAAACAGACAGGAATAAGCGCACCTTCTCTTCTTCCAAACGAAAGTTTAGCAAAGATGTTGAAAAATGCGTATGCTCTCCCTTATGCTATCTTTGTAGACAAGGATGGAAACCAAATGGGAATAGGGCGTTATGGCATGCAAACGGAAGCTGCTTTAAGAAAGGATATTGAAAGGTTCTTAAAATGAGGAAGATCGTTTTACCGATAGTTTTAGTTTTATCTATTTTCTTGATTATTTTTGGACTTGCCCAGGGTGAGTCCGATTTCATTTTCCAAAAAGGAATAACTGTTTGCATGGAGTGTATCGGCCTTGGCTAAATTTCGATTATATATTCAATTAATAAGTGCTGTTTTTTCAAATGGTTTCTTAAAAGGTTTTAAACTTGGGTCTGTGTATTCAGGAGGAACTAAAGGTTATTGTATCCCGGTAATGCAATGTTCTTCTTGCCCCGGTTCTTTGTTTTCTTGTCCTATAGGAATGCTTCAACAAAACTTAGCAAATAAGAATGCTGCTTGGTATATCTTAGGCTTTATAGCACTTTCAGGGGCGTTACTAGGCCGTCTCATTTGTGGCTTTTTGTGTCCCTTTGGTCTAATTCAAGATTTAATCTTTAAAATTCCTTTCGTGAAGAAAGTTAAAGAGTTAAAGGGCGAAAAGTATTTAAGAAAAATAAAGATTGTGATGTTTTGGGGGTTTGTTATAATACTTCCAATCATAGTTCTTGATGAATTTGGGTTTGGTAAAAGCTGGTTTTGTGCATATGTTTGCCCCGTTGGTACTCTTGAAGCTGGGATTCCTTTATACATAGTTAATGAAGGACTGAGAAGTGCAATTGGTTTTATCTTTGCCTTTAAGTTTATTATCTTAATTGCTTTAGTAGTGCTCTCCTTAATTATCTGGCGTCCTTTTTGTCGTTATCTTTGCCCACTTGGCTATGTTTATGGTCGATGTAATAGAATCTCAGTATTTCAATATAAAGTCGATAAAGATAAATGTATTAACTGTGGAAAATGCCAAAAGGTATGTAAGATGAATATTGATATTCGAAAAGATGCAGCCTCTCCTGATTGTATCCGCTGTGGAGAATGCAAGCTTAACTGCCCAGTTAGTGCAATCTCTTCTAGTTTTAGTTTTAAAGCAGAGGATAAAACAAGTAAAAAGAAACTAGACAGTTTAAGCTAATTTCAGTGTTATCAATTTAGTTGATTACTTGGACCTGTAACTCTGAAGAAATACTGTTCTGTCTCTTTATTTTTATCTCTCTACTGTGCTCTGTATGTTCTCCAAAACATAAGTGGTGCATTAATGATTTTATGTACGAGGCAATATTTATATTATAGGAAATTCTTATAATTAGGATTCGGAACCTTGGAAATTCTTTTTTGCAATTTCTTTACCTATTGGTGCAGCTCATCTTATCAAGCTTCAACAAGAAACATTATAGGAGAAGTCTTAAAGATTTTTCCAAGTTTTCTAGCCATAGTTCTGCTTACAGTAAGTCTTCCTGTTCTAAGCTAGAAACAAACTGTTTAGTGATATTAATAATTCGAGGAGGATATTCTTCTTTTATTTTTTCTCACCGGTTAGTAAGAATTCCATGCTTACACCAACCGCCTTTGCTATTGAATATAGATCCTCTCCATTTGGCAACGTATTATTTGACCTTTGTGTCTTTATGGTTTTGTAATTTAGTTTACTTTCATTGTCGATATCTAAAATAGTTCTAGATTGTATTGCTATAGCCATCTACTTTTTTATTCATATTTATTTTAAGCGTAAATTCGACCATCATTTAGGAACTTTTATTAACCAGCACTTGAGAGCACTAACACTCGGTTTCGTGTTATTTTATTGTTAATGTTTGTACTTTTTTATCGTTACTATGTTGATTTTAACGTTAATTTGGCATATTGTGATCGTATACGTAAATTATTTATTTGGAGCTGTAACTCAGCGGGAGAGTGTTTCCTTCACACGGAAGAAGTCGTTGGTTCAATCCCAATCAGCTCCAATTCTTAAGTACTCTATTTTAAATGATAGAGTATTTTTTTAAAAATTAAGTTGTAATAAATTTTATAACACCATATGCTCCAAAATATGGATACAACCTTATTATACAATATGATGCAAAAGAGAAAATCTTTTCACACCTTTAAAGAAAATAGAAAATTGAACGAGAGCGAGCTAGCTCAAATAGAAAGCTTATTTAGTTCAGTTGAACTGTTAGACAACAATTGTCAGCTTGCTTTCCGCCTGGTTAATATAACTCAAACTTCATGTGTTAGGGGAGAGTATTGTATTCTAGTTTATAGCAACAAAGCTAAAAATTATCTTTTAAATGTGGGCTATGCAGTTGAGCAATTAGATCTTGCCCTCACTGCTTTAGATATTGGAGTGTGCTGGTATGGAATGGGACGAACGCAACTAAAGACCTATAAGGATTTAGAATTTGTCACTATGCTTAATATTCAAAAGGTAGAAAAAGAGGAGTTTAGACCTTTTATAGAAAAGACAACCCGTAAAAGTGTTGAAGAAATTTGGCAAGGAGATATGATGGAGGAGGTAAGCAATATAGTAAGATTTGCTCCCTCTGCTTGTAATACCCAGCCTTGGAGAGTTTTTAAAGAAGGAAATAGTCTTACTGTTACTATGAATATTAGCAATAAATGCATAATACCAGTTGCTCGTCGGCCGTTTTTTGCCCATCTCGATTGTGGAATCTTTTTATTATTTCTAGAGCTCTGTTTGATAAATTCAGGCTTTTCTTTTACAAGAGAGTTAGTTGATGAGGATAATCTAATAGCGCGCTATGAGATAAAAAAAGAGGCTTAGGAAAACCCAGCCTCTTCTTATGATTAGTCGTGAAAATATGGTTTAATTTCAGCAAGCTTTTCATCAAGCGTTGCTTTATCTTTTGCCTCAATTACAAGACGCAGGAAAGGTTCGGTGTTACTCTTTCTAACATTGAACCACCAATCTTTGTAATCAAAACGATAGCCATCAAAATCGAGAACTTTATCCGCACTAGGCGCATAAGCTTTGTATAAAGCTTCCATTACCGCATCTTTACTTTCAAGCTTGTAGTTAATCTCCCCACTGGTTACCCAGGTACCAATAGATTTGATCAAATGGCTAAAGGTGATACCTTTTGCTTTATATTCGCTGAGGACTGGAAGAACGTGAAGAGTTGCATAAGCGGCAGAGTCACAGTTGAAGAAGTCTCTAAAGTAATAATGCCCTGCAAGTTCTCCTCCAAAAATAGCACCAGTTTCTCTAATTTTTTGCTTTGCATTAACATGTCCCACTTTCCACATCAACACTTCAGCACCTAGTTTTTCAAGATAGCTAACAGTATTACGGCTAGTTCTGATGTCTGCTACTACTTTGCTACCCTTAGGAGCATCCTTAAGCATGTTAATACCAAGCACTGCCATAGAGATATCTGCAAAGATATAACCACCTTTTTCATCAACAAACATAACGCGGTCTGCATCCCCATCATAGATGATACCTAAATCACATTTGTTCTCTACAACAACTTTTTCAAGTTGCTTACAAGTAGAAGGATCGAGAGGATTAGGCTCGTGGTTAGGGAAAGAGCCATCAAAAGTGTCATTGATGTAAATTACATTATCTCCTAAGAGTTCTTTAACAATTAAAGAAGACATACCGTTTGAGCAGTCAACTGCAAGTTTGAGATTTGAAAAGTCTGTAACAAATTGTTTTAAATAAGCAATGTAAGGAGTTCTTGCATCAACTTCAGTAACTTTTCCTTTTACTTGCTTAACTATTACTTCATTATTTCTAACGAGTTTTTCAAGGTCTCCAAGGCCGGAATCAATACCAACAGGAATTGCATTCTTTGCACTAACTTTTAGCCCATTGTAAATCTTAGGATTGTGGCTTGCTGTAATTTGAACAGATGCATCAACACCAAAGTGAACAGTTGAAAAATAAACCATAGGAGTGGATGCTTTGTCTATTGCAAGTACATCACAGCCTGCATCTGTAATACCCTTCTTTAATAAAGAGTAGATTTCCTCTGAGCTGAGTCTAATGTCGTGTCCAACTAAGATAGTTTTACAATTTAATAATTGAGGAAGAAAAAAACCAACTTTATATACCATTTTAGGAGTCAATTCATCTTCCCAAATACCTCTAATATCATAAGCTTTAAAAGCATTACCCATAATTACCTCCAAAAATATCTTACTTTATAATTAAACACGAAAAATAGTACTCATGCAAGAGTTGTTGGATAAATCAAAAAAATGCTTTACCTTTTAGTTTTAAATTATTATTCTTATAAAATGAGACAATTTATGATAAATTTAGGATTAACCTTACTCTCAGCGCTTCTTGGCTCACTTGCCTTTCCTAATTTTATCAACAGTAACGGTTATCCTCTTTTTGCCTTCCTGTTTTTAATACCCTTATTTTACGTAGTTTCAACTTCAAAGCTCCGCTATAGTTGGTTTCTTGGCGCTCTTTACGGGTTTGTCTATTATTTAATCTACAACTATTGGCTTAAAACTTTTCATCCTTTAGCAATATTAATTGCTCCAATATTAGAGTCTGGACAATATCTAGTAGTGTTTATGCTGTTAAGCTTAGTTTCAAAACTCTTTAAAAAGCGGGGATATCTTGCTTTAAGCTGTGTTTATGTAGCATATTTATATGTTACACAGATGGGCTTCTTAGGCTATCCATATGGCAACTTAACTGCTAGTTGTTATGAATTGTTACCCTTAATTCAAATAGTAGATATTGGAGGAATATGGCTACTTGCCCTTATTTTAGTACTCCCTCAAGCTTTAGTTGCCGAGATGTTAGTTAATAAGGGCTTTAAGCTTTATAAAGTTGATGTTCTGGCAATTGTACTGGTTTATATTTTAACACTGTCCTATGGCTTAATAAGACTTAATTATTATAAGGATAAAGAGGGAAAGGAGAGCATAAGAGTTGCCGCAGTACAGCATTCCGCAGATAGCTGGAAGGGCGGATATGTAACCTACCGAAGAAACTTTGAGACCTTAAGAGATCTATCGCATGAAGCTCTTGCTTACAACCCTGATTATATTCTTTGGTCAGAAACAGCTTTTGTCCCTTCTGTAGTCTGGCATCAAAATTATCCACACAATAGTGTTGCAAGTGAACTTTGCGATGAATTTGTTGAGTTTGGCCTCTCGCTTCCAGTTCCTTTAGTTACTGGAAACCCTGAAGGAGTAGTCGCGGATGAAGTAGTTGGCCCTTTCTTAGAAGATGGTTCTTTTAACTGGAAGGTTTATAACACAGTAATGCTCTTTGGAGATGGAAGAGTTCTTGGAAACTATCGAAAACAACATCTTGTACCTTTTACAGAGCACTTTCCTTATGAGAAACAACTACCAAGGTTGTATCAACTGCTATTAGCTAATGATTACAATTGGTGGGAAAAAGGCGAGGAAGCGCTTGTTTTTGACTACAACGGGTTAAAGTTTTCAACGCCTATCTGCTTTGAAGATACCTTTGGCTATTTATCTGCTGAGTTTGTTAAAAAGGGTGCTGATTTGTTGATGAATTTAACTAACGATAGTTGGTCAGGCTCGGTAGCAGCTGAAATGCAACATATGCAACTGGCAACCTTTAGAGCAATAGAGAATAGAAGGCCGTTAATTAGATGGACAAACAGCGGTATTACTAGCCTTGTTGATATCACAGGAAAGGTTATCAATCCTCTTGAGCCATTTTCTCAGAGTTTTGGAATCTATGATATAACAATAGGGCAAGAAACTAGTTTAACCTTTTACACCAAGCATCCCGATTTCTTTGCTAAACTAATCTTAGCCTTAGCTCTCCTTTCTTATCCAATAGGGGTATTGGTTACCTTAAAGCGCAAAAAAGAGGAACGCTATCAAAAGTACGATAAGCTTTTCTCCTCGCTTTCAGATTTCTACGAAGTGTAATAATTTTTAAAATAGTACTTTCTAAAACACTCACTCTTTATTATCATGATTGTCATGAATCTAATCTCGTGTAATAAAATCTTAAATCGATGGATGCCCTTAATAACACCACTTGGAGTTATTATTGGTCTACTACTTGGCTCTACAATTTCTGCTTTAACGCCTTTTGTTACAATACTTTTTGCCTTTGTAACCTTTTCTGGGGCGATAAAGCTGAAAGTAAAGGATTTTATTGCAGTTCTAGCGCATCCTTCAAAACTAGTAATAGCCTTTGTCTCTGCACATATACTAGCCCCTTTTGTAGTCTTTTTAGCTTTAAAGCTTTTGTGCGTGGGCTCCACAAATGAAGCAACAGGTTATATTTTGTTAACCGCAACACCAATAGCTGTTTCAAGCTATATCTGGTCACAAATTCTTTACGGCGACGGACCGTTATCTCTTGCAATTATCTTTGTTGATACAATTCTCTCGCCTTTTGTAACGCCTCTGACGATTCGCCTCCTTACTTCTACTGAAGTTCATATCGATACTTCTGGTATGATGCTCTCCCTTTTTTGGATGGTAGTACTACCCTCCATTTTAGGCATGCTATGTAATAGCTTGCTTTCAAAAGAGAAGGTTAGTAAAGCAACTCCATCATTG
>CAYYEN010000100.1:0-8435 GCA_964470795.1 uncultured Spirochaetaceae bacterium
AGAACGAGATGCTATTCCAGAATCTAAGTTTGGACTTGAAGAAGAAAGAAAATATCCTTTAAATTCTGCTGAGCATGTACGCTCAGCAATCAAACTATTTGGTCATTGCCCAGAGAACAGAAAGCAACATCTCGCAAAGAGAATAATGGCTGCTGCTAAGAAACATGGAGTAGAAGTAAAAGAAAACACTGAGGTTTATAAGTATGCTAATAATAAGGCTGTGAATGAGGGAATAGGAACTTTAACCTTCTATCATGGTGCTATTAACAGAATCACTGATAAAAAGATCAAACCTCTTGGTGTAAACTACGGAAACAGACTTGAGAAAGCTAAGTGGTCTGTATTCATGTGGAGAGAAAGAAAATACGCTGATCCTTGGTGTATGTATCTTACAATAAAAGACATTTTACGCGAGATAGATCCAGAAGGAGTTATATATAAAGATACTCCATGGCTAAGCTCTAGTGTGATAAAAGGAGAATTTAGACTTCTTGTTAGAGAAGATTACTGGGATATTCTTAAGAAAGCTACTTTGGGAAAGAAGTTTTGGGTGTACTCAGTAGAATCCACTATAGGAAATTTTGGAGTTGGTCACTCTTATTATTTTCCTGAATGGACTGCTTATGAAGAAGTTCCTATAACAAAGGAAGAAGAGATTCCTATAACCTCAAAGTTATTTGACCATGTCTGTGTTAAATGTACCAAAGAGCAGTATGACCATTTTTCTAATCTTGATAAGACTGCTCATAATAGATCTCTTCTAAACTTCTTATTCTATGAACCTGATTTCTTTAAAACTGTAAGTGGTGTTCGTAAGAAAGTTAGAAATGGAGAGATTGAAGCAGGTGAAGGTGATCTTCAGACTATCATTGATGGTATGCCTGTAAATGAAGCTTTTGCTGGTTTAAATGAGTCTTTAACTGAAGAACCTCCACTTTTTAACCCTTCTATTGCTAGACACAATGAGGATATCATTACAGAAAGTGGATTTGATTTCCAGAACGAAACTAAGACCTATAGAACTATCTTTGGAGATACAGCTAATGAAATGATTCTTAATGAAGGATATTCTCAGCAGCTCAGAAAGATGCTCTATAATGAACGTATCAAGAATCAAAAGGAAGCTATTCTTGTATATGATAAGATTAAGAAAGATTGTCCTTTCATCAAATATACTTATCTGAATTACCGTCTTTATAAAGAGAGAAATCTCTTCATAGACTGGGCATACTATACAGAGAACTTCTTTAAGCATCTTAAATATAAAGATGGTAGAAGTGTACAGCTCTACTATCAGTTCTTTACTAAGTTCCTTAAAGATAAGAGAATCAGTGAGAATAATTACACAGTCAAGACTGTATTTGTTCCTGTAACTGATTGGTATGATGGTAAGAATGCTATATGGGATTATACTAAGACTATCAATCCTATCTCAGTTATCTATAGAATCTTTAGAAATAAATCTGAAGCTATTCTGAAGGAAGATTGGAAAGGTTTAAGGTTTGTCTTCTTCTCTGATAAGGCTTACTTTACTCTAACCTTTGACAATATGACCAACATGCCTAAGTTCATATCTCTTATCAATAAGCTTTGCAATGATGATGTTGCTGAAGCTGAGTTTGAAACTAAGGATTCTGCTTCTGTTATAACTCATAAAGTTATAGATAAGATTGAAAATAGTGGTATTGTCATAGATGATATCTCTGGTGGTGCAGGAGAATTCTCTAAAGAAGATCTTAATAAGATGCGAGGAAAGGATATAAATGCTAGTGATAGAGGTATTGCAGCTATAGTACAAGCAGCTAACGGTAAAACCTCTAAAAATGAAGTTGATAAAGCCTTACTCGTACAGAAAATACAGAAAGCTGCAGAAGAATCCTCAGATGAGAATGATGTTATTTCTAATATGAATGATGATGTAGAAGATTCTGCATGGATGAAGAATCTCATTCTCGATCTTCAAGAAGAGGAAGGTCCTACAATATCAAAATCTCGTACTGAACGTATGAAAACTGGATATCAGGCTTTCCTTAAAAAGAAGATAGACAAAACTACTGTTGAAGAACTTCTTGAAGTGAATGAAGGAAAGAAAGAACTTCCTAAAGAGAATATTCCTATTGATAATATCAATGAGGAATGGAAGGATGTTCAGTTCTCCACATTCTCTAGAGAGTATAATATAGAAGCTGATATCATGAAATCACTGGCTGATTTGAATGATAAGTCAATACCAGTTATTGTAGCAGAAGTAGACAGAGAAGATACTTCTACTACTGAAGATTATATAGAAACATGGACTGTAAAACTGGAAGATATCAACGGTAAACGATTTACTTTAAAGATTGACGTTCCTAAGTTTATAAACAATCGTTTTATGAAGCTTAGAGGAAACTATAAGACTATCAATGGACAGTTACTTCTTCTTCCTATCATTAAAACAGATGAAGATACTGCACAGATAGTATCTAACTACAACAAGATTTTCATCAGAAGAGTTTCTCCTTCTAATGGTACTAAGACATCAGCAGATGTTTCTCGTCTTTGTAAGTTTCTTAGAACGTATAAAGGAAAGAATATCGAGATTGTAGAAGGAGATAATAAGTTTGTCTCTAGTAAGTATCCTCTAAATATCGAATACGCTGATCTTTCTTGTAACTACAGTAAGATCAAATTTAAAGATGGGAGTTATGTATCCTTTAATCAGGATGAACTTCGTAAGAAGTGGAAAGAAAAAGAAGGTTATACTCCTTACTTTGTAGACTCTAAGGGAAATGTTCAAGATTATGACAATGGACTCTCTCCTGCATTAGTAATAACTGAAAAGATAGTAGAGCATCTTTCTGAAGAAGAAAAGAAGGATTTCGATTCTATAAAACAGGATAAGAGACTCTCTTATACAGAAGCATCTATACTGGCTACAGATATCCCTGTTATTGTAGTTATGGCTTATTCCGTAGGTTTACAGGAAGCTATGAAGAAAGCAGGAATTGAGTATGAGTTCTCTGAAAAAAGACCTAGTAAAATAGACTTAAGTGAAAGAGACTATATCAAATTCAATGATGGCTATCTCGTATACAATAATAGACTTGAGAATAGTCTTCTCATGAATGGTTTGTATAGCTGTAATACAGAAGACTACTCTATCAAAGAAATCAATAAGAAGAGTATGTGGTTGGACTTCCTTGATAACTTTGGAGGAAGAATCAAGGCTGATGGTCTTGATAACTTCTACGACTGCATGTTTGATCCTATTACTAAGGAAATCTGTAGAACTTACAATCTTCCTGATGACTATATTACAGCATTAGGATATGCTTCTGCTTTGCTTGCAGATACAAACTACAACAAGCATACAGATATCAGTGGTAATAGATTTAGAACTAATGAAATCATTGCTGCATATTTCCAGAAGGTTATCTCTAAAGCATATGGAGAGTATAAAACCATGTCTAAGAGATCAAAGAAAGATGCAGTTATTTCTTGTAAACAGAGTGCTCTTATTGATGCACTTCTTACTGATCCTACTTGCTCTGATCTGTCTATTTTGAACCCTCAATTAGAAGCAGAGGAGCAAAATACAATGTCCTTTAAGGGTCTGTCGGGCATGAACTCAGATAGGTCATACTCGCTTGATAAGCGTACGTATGATGCCTCAATGTTTGGAATTATAGGTACCTCTACAGGCTTTTCCGGAAATGTTGGTATTACTAGACAGGCTACAATCAACGCTTCAATCAAAGGTGTAAGAGGAGTTATTTCTACACCTAAGAAAGATAAGATCAATACACTGAATACACTAACAGTTCATGAAGCAATGAATCCTTGGTGTACTACACGAGATGATCCTATCCGTGTTGCTATGGGTTTCATTCAGTCAACCAAACATCCTATGAGAATCAAGAAGGCTATGCCTAATCTTGTCACTACTGGAATGGATGAGGCTATTCCTTATATCACATCTGATTTCTTCTCTTATAAGTTTAGAGGAAACAAAGGTAAGGTTCTCAAGGTTACTGACAGATACATGTTAGTGCAAGATGTTGAAACTGGTACTGTAGATTTTGTTTCTCTTGAAGAACAGACAATGAAAAATAGTGATGGTGGTTTCTATGTTACAGTGAAACTAGATCCTATCGTTAAAGAAGGTGCTACTCTCAAGAATAATGATATTCTTGCTGTTGATAGAACTTGTTATAAAGATCAAGTAGGTCATGAATCTACAACTAAAGGTGTTACTTACTGTATAGGAGCTTTATGTAAGCTTGCTATTCTTCCTACTGATGAAGGTTATGAAGATTCTTCTATCATAGATGAATATCTTGCTGATGTAATGACTAGCTCCTACGTAGTTAAGAAAGATAAGATGTTATCCAAGGATGCTAATGTGTATAACGTAGTATCTAAGGGTCAGCCAATAAAAGAGGGTGATCCTCTTATGATATTCCAGAATGCTTTCGAGGAAGAGGATGCTAACTCAATACTTAGGAATGTTACAGATGCTGATATTGAGGATGTAACAGATCTTGGTAGAATACATATCAGAAGTAAAATCTCTGGTGTTGTTCAGGATATTAAGATCTATAGAACTTGTGAACTAAGTGAGATGTCTCCTTCTCTTAGAAAACTTGTGTCTGCTTATGAGAAACAGATCAAGGATGATAAGAAAATCTTTGATAAGTACAAAATTGAAGGTGCTAATTGGAAACTAGAACCTGATTACAAATTAGAACCTACTGGAAAGCTGAAGAAATGTCCTAATTCAGTTCTTATTGAGTTCTATATTAAGTGTGAAGATAAGATGGGTATAGGAGATAAGCTTATCTATAATAACTCCATAAAAGGTGTTATCAAAGATATAATGCCTCCTGGTACTGAACCTAGAACAGACTTCAGACCTAATGAACCTATAAATGCTTTACTTTCTACAGGATCTGTTAATGCACGTATGGTTGCTTCTATTATTATCAATGGATCTATCAATAAGTGTATGATTGAACTTAGTAGGAAATGTAAAGAGTTATTAGGAATACCATGGAAGAATCTTCCTGATATGTAATTTAGTAAATTTAGTGATTGAGCATTAGAATACTTCCTCTACCTGATAAAAAGGTAGAGGAAATATTCTGTGTTAAAAAAATAATTTTCCCATACATTATTATAAAGAAGAACTAAAAAGGAAAACCACTAGGGGCGAAGCCCCATGTCAAATTTTTGTTTCGTTGTTAAATCTCTCTACCTGTAAATAGGTAGAGAGTTAAATTTTGTTTTGTTTTCTTCTTGAAATTAAAAAATAATTTTCCAATACATTATTATAAAGAAAAACTAAAAAGGAAAACTGATAGGGGCGAAGCCCCATGCTAAAAAATTACCTCGTCATACCTTCATATAAATCCCTCTACCTATTTTACAGGTAGAGGGAGAGGTGTAATTTTTTCTTTGTGTAGAATTTTATTTTTCCCATACATTATTATAAAGAAGAACTAAAAAGAGAAACCAATAGGGGCGAAGCCCCATGTCAAATTTTCAATCAATTGAACTTTACAACCCTCTACCTATTTACAGGTAGAGGGATAGATTTTGTTTTTATCCTATCTGGATAGAGATTTTGATTCTAGTTATGTAATTAAAACCTATAGTAGTCTAAAATCATTTTCTAAAACTGTCAATACAAAAAAGTAGAACCATAAAGAAGGGTCAAAAGGGTGGACCAAATTCAATTTTTTGATTGGAGGTTAAAATTATGCCTGAACATCATTATCTTACAAGAGTTTGGCATATGAATACGGCTAATGAATCTAAAAGATTAAAGGATATCATGAGTAGACATGGATTAAGTGTTACTTTAGAAGAAGCAAGAGAAATCATAATTAAGTTCTTTGAATCTCCTACAACTAAAGAATTTATCAAAACTGGAGTGTTTCCTGTATCTATTCAACCTTATACAGGAAATATAATGCAGGATACAACTACAGATCTTAAATATGTAATAGCATTAACTAGGAACTTTAATTGTGTTGATATTGGAAATGGTAATAAAGAGTACCAGTTTACTCTTGTAGTAGCTAATAAGGAGTATTATGAAACTCTTGATAATTGTAAACTGAAATTGAACTATGGTTTATTCAATCAAGAGAAGAAAGAGATTATGAATGCCTTTATTGGTGTGGAAGGAATCAACTAGAGTTTTAATAAGATTTTCTGACTGGAGGTTATTATATGGCAAATGGAACATTTAGTTTTCAGTCTAAGGATAAAGCAACCTTAGACTATACTGATGGTCATATACAGAGAGTAAACAAGGCTTATGCTAAATATGGTAAACAGATTCTTGAAGCTCTCAGTATTGCTGGTTCTGAGAAAGAACTCTATACCAGGTGTATAAACCATGATAAGAGTAAGTATTCTGAAGAAGAGTTTATTGGTTATAGAATGCACTTCTCTCCTAAGAAAGATGAGGATGAAGAAGCTGCTGAGAAAGAATGGGTAAAGGCTTGGAACCATCATCAGAAGTCTAATGATCATCACCCTGAGTTTTGGGTTCTTTTAGATGATGATAGTCATAATGATGCAAAGACTTCTACTAAGGCTGGAGTTGTACATTACACTCCTATAGAGATGCCTAAGATTTCTATAGCAGAAATGCTTTGTGATTGGGCATCTTTTACAAATTCTACTCCAAGAATATGGTTTAAGAAGTGTATGCAATATTATGCACAAATCATGCACCCTACAACATTTAAACTTGTTGATAGAGTGACTAAAACCATTTGGGGTGAATAAGAGTAGTTATTGGAGGTATAACAATGATTAAAATATACTTATACACTTCTGTTCAAGAATTTGATGTTTGTCCTTTAACAGGAAAGACTATCGCTAAGAATTTTGGAGAATTAGTTCATAACATCGAATTCAATCAGGAACAGGAAAAATTGCATCCTAATGATACTTTCGTAGTACCTACGTATGTAGTTCCTTGGAGTGGATCTCCTAGAGTTGATGTTATATTCCCTGATGGAAATGTCGTTAATGGTATTACAGCAGAAGAAGTTCCTAAGGTTATTCTTTCTGAATACAAGAATGCATCTGATGCTATAGATTCCAACCCTAATATTTTGAAGAAGCATGGTATTACTCAGAAGATTGCTTCTTCTTTTATTAAGTGGAGAGATGGTCTTTATATCGAAGAACATGCAGAAGAGCTTGAGGAAGCTATGAAGAAGGCTGTAAAGGAAGCTAGAGAAGAAGCAGCAGACAAGATAAATGATCTTGATATTCTTGCTATGGTAATGAAGAAATATAGTATTTCTGGAGATGATGTAGAACAGATTTACTATAATGAAAAGCTCATAGAACCTGAAGAGTATCAAGACTTCTATCATACTATTATGAACATCATCGTTAGTAAGAATGATGAAAGTGTTCTTAAGTCTGAAATTCATGCTTCTAATTTGGAGAAGTATGATTACACTGTAATGTGTAAGAATGGCTGGATAATAGAAGCTAATGCTACTGTGACAACTATCAAGCATGATGGTATTGTTCAGATGACTATTGAGAAGAACCAGGAATGGTAATACTTAACCCTGAAGGTATTTAAGCCTTCAGGGTTTAATATAACGCAAATTTCTATGTTACTGGAAAACATGCTTTGAAATTGTAAAAGTAGATTTTTATAGTTATATATAATAGAAATGAATGTACATAAGTTAGTTTCTGGAGGTGATTTACATGTATATTCGTTGGCTAGGGGCATTCAAAATAGAGTCGAAAAATATAATCGACTCTATAGATTTTGAAATGTCACGTTCTTCTGTAGCTGCATGTGAGCACCTACAGAAGAAAAATAAGTCCTACGTACGGGCACGCGTAGGACTTATGATAGCAAAGGAAGGGATCATTCGTAAATTTGATCACGACGTATGGTCAGTTCCTGATAGAGATGATCATGAGTCTCTGGTAAAGACTCGTGATCATGCCCACGGTTCATTACATCACGAGGCTTGGTGCAAACCAGGCTTCGTGACAGGTATCATTACAAAAGTTGGTTGGTGGACTTTACGTCCAAAGACCCGTAAGGAAATCACTATAGCTGCTAAGAAGTATAATTTACCAGTATACTTCCTTAGTAGCAAAGGAGTCTTAAAGGAGGTGATGCTATGAGACTCTAATTTGAACCCGTAGACCATGGAGCGGGACCCGAAGAGGGCATAGGGGGCAATGTGAAAAACGGAAAAGACTACTACTCGATAGTAGGATGATCACACAGGCCAAGATGGTGGTGGAACGAGCCAAGCCAGGTAGCAGATCACTATACTGGAATATGAGCAGCTAATCGGCGGCCACTCATGGGGTTTTGCAGATTCCTAAAGATGCACGTAAGGGGAGGTACGAGAACTCATCCCTGGATGACTCTGGTAGCGACAGAGATAGGTAGT
>CAYYEN010000101.1:0-8399 GCA_964470795.1 uncultured Spirochaetaceae bacterium
CTCTTCCTCTCTTTCAGGATCGTACTTAGTGATACCTAAAATATCTGTAACATCATCGCCAAGATTGTATTTTTTATCAGGTAGGAAACTTAGAGGTAAAACTAAACCTTGAGATATTTGCCCTCTTAGCTTTATTGTCCTAACTCTAAAATTTCTTTTTCTTAGAAATTCAAATTTTTCTTGGTCTGGAGCCACGCTATCAATTTCAATATAGATGACAGGCTCTCCTACTTTAAATTCACCTTTTTTTACTATACATTGCCAACCATCAATGACAGCAACTTCAATTAAGTCGGCACCTTTAATTGGGCGTAGTTCTAAAACCTTTCTAATAGTTGCTAATTTTCTCAATGAAATACCTTCTTTCTTTTATTTTCTATAATAATTATAACACAAGATAAAGATAAAATCAATAGTTACGGCGACTTAGTATCACCTTAAGTTCGATATATAAGCCGCCGACTGTTTAAATAATATGTGTTCTATATTCTTCAAGAAAGATATCTTTCAAAATATCATTTTTCTCCCTATCAGACATTTCTCTCTTGAAAAAATCAGAGATTTCTTTAAGAGTAAAAGCCTTACATTTTACACCTTGTCCTTCGAAAAACTCTTGAAGTGTTAGAGAGAAAAGTGTTTGCCCAGTCTCCGTTTCAGTTCCTAAAGAATTTATTAAAATTTCTGGAGAACCCCTATCTTTACAACGTTCGCAACAGCAAAGTGTTGCAATCCCAATTTCATATGTGTCTGTTACAACATATGCTTTAAACTTTGATTTTTCTTTAGTCATTGTCTCTATTCTCTTCCTTTCTAAGATATTGAATAATATTTATTGTAATGAAGAGTGTAAAATTGTAAAAGTACCTTTCATGAATGTAGTGCCACCGCAACCAATAATGGTCTCGAGAACATTACAGTTATCTTTACGACTCATAGCTATTAATATTGTTAAATGCATTTAGTCGCATTTTTTGAAAAATATCCATTAAACAATCGAAATTAATTTTATATCTCTCCCTTATAATTTTCTAAATAATGCATATAAGCTTCAGCGGCCGCACGACAATCATAAAGTGGATTGTGTGTCCCACCAATTGTCTTTTCTATTGTAATTTCATGCTTTTCGCAATAATTGTCAACACTTGTATGTATCTCTGGGAAACTACAAATATCGATAAGTGGATATGGGGCGTCCCAATCTCCAAGAAAACCCATCGTATGGGCATCTAAAAATAATTTAGACTCTACTGGTAGTCCCATATGCACAATAACCTCAGTGTTTTCTTTATTGTTCATATAGAAAGCGATAAAGTCTTTTAATAACTCTTCATAAGAGTTATGAGTAATTACTAATCCCTGTATTTGTGGGAGGACATTTTCCTCCACCCAAGGATTAACCTCGCCTTTAATGGGACATCTACCTATGAAATATTTTGTTTCTGTTCCTTCCCAATGTTCATGTAATGTTGCGGCAATGGTAAAAGCCTCTCCCCACAACCCGTTAGTTTCGGCGTCTATAGACATTATTTTCATATAATTTTCTCCTTTTATTTTATTACAAAAAATCATAAATATCTTGTTCTTCTTTGAAAGAGTTTATGATCTTAAGTGCACTTTCTAAACTATAAGTTACCAGAGTATTGTTCTGAGTAACCTTATATTCAAAATTCTCATCTTGTGAAATTCTTAGCCGCATATCCATTTGACTATCAATTTCAACTATTTCATACATTGTTTTTTTCAATACTTTACTATAGCCATTCTCAACTTTTAAAATAATAAATCGAATAAGAGAATTGGAAAATTTCTTTAGTTCCTCAGTTATTAATTCTAATGATACATACGTATCAAAAAAAACGTAATTCTCATCTAGGTTTTTCTCTATCTCTTTACTAATCTTCTCCTTAAAACAATCAGTTAGGACACACAATTCTAATTGTTCAAGTAGAATACATTCGCCAAAATCAATTAATTGATTAAAAAACACATCAAAATCACGAGTTCTCATTCTTTTGCATTTGCAAAAGTTCTTAAACCTTGTTTCAAGTCCTTCTATTCTTTTCTCCTCTACTTTTTGAATTATGTTTAAGATATTATAGTTTATATCAGAACCTAAGTCTAACATTATTGAATAGACTTCTGATATTATTGTTTTTATTGTAAATATATTTTTATAATTTACACCAGAGGAAGAAAACGCTATATAGCAATCTTCTTTTTTTAGTTTCAAAGCTTCTACAGTATCTGTAATTACTGGTATTATTTGCGGCCGCCCAGTTCCTGATATCCTTATTAAGGCCGCCGCTAGAGACTCAAATAATGTCGGCTCTGAACAAACTCTTATATAATATTTACCCATCATGATATTAAGACCAAGAGCAATTTAATTTTATTATTGGTTTTTCCTCCCAATAATAATTTTTAGAATATTCTTTGAAAACTTTTATGCCGCCATTAATGAAAATACGTTCAACACATTCTGCCACTTTGCACATATCATTATAACTAATTTCTTGACTTCCTATGGAACTTGTTATGAAAACTGTTGCCGCATTGTTTCCAGCTTTTGCGGCGTCTTGTAGTTGAAAAAACATTTCTTCAACTACATCTTTGTCTTGACATCCTAAGAGGAGATTTAACTGTTGTCTATAATAAATCTCATTTAATTCAACTAAATTTTTAGCACTTATATTAACTCCCATTCAAAATCCACCTTTCTTTTACTATATTATAATTATAACATACAATTGAATTAAAGTCAATTATTACATACTATATATTTTCCCCAATACTTTTTCAGCTAACAAAATATTAGTTTCAATCATTGAAATTAAATGCGTTCTATTCAATCTTATTCCTGCCGCTGAATAAGATAAAATTTTATTGATACTGTCAATAAATGCAAATCTAACATCAACCCTAAAATCTTGAGCCAAATTAGATTTAGCCTTTGTTATCCTAAGGATAATAAATAACGGACTTGAATATAACTTATTTGAAAAATCTAAGCTTTGGTTTAATAGTAATAGTAAATTGTCTTTTAATATACTTTCTTTGATTAACGAAAGAGTCTTTATTGTTTTTAATTCTTCAATTATTAATTTTATTTCCATTATTTTACTTTGGAGATACATTACTTTTTTATTAAGCATAAAATCACTTCTTTCTTTTTATTATATTATAATTATAACATATAATTTGAAAAAAATCAATAGCTTCTATTACTACCACGTTTCTTTTAAAATATATTTAATAACATTTTCTGGACAATTATTTATGAAATATCGCCCATCTCCATTTATCGATTCTCTAATCTTGGTAGCACTAATATTAGAAAATCGTTCAAAATAAATGATATTAAGTTTTTTATTATTACCAAACCACTCTGTCATTTTCTCTTCACTTTCGCTTGTGAAGTATTTTAAAAGTTCACAATTTGTAATTTTTGTAACTGTATTGTATAAGTAGTTGCCCCATTCTAAACTAGAGTCATTCTCATTTGTCAAATCAAATATTGGAATAAAAGTAATTTTATCTTTTTCCCAAAAATCATTGCACTCATTTAGCCATTTCAATCTTTCTTGTATTGAGTATGGGTTTCTTTCTCCAACGGGAGCACCCATAGATCCAACTAACACAATAAGTTCATCTACTTGTTTTGCCGCCGAATTTATTAACTCTATATGCCCATTATGTAGTGGCATAAATCTACCAATCATAAATCCGACTTTTCTAAGTTTGATTACTCCAGCATTTCTCATTCTTCCAGCCCCTTTTTCTTTCTATATTAATTATACTATAAAAAACAATTAAAATCAATATAAGTGGTCGCATTTATTAACTCTATATGCCCATTATGTAGTGGCATAAATCTACCAATCATAAAACCAATATTTTTCATAAAAGCACCTTTTTCTTATTTTTTTCTTTATTTATATAATCAATTATAAGTCTACCTATTATTACTCCAAGTGCGAAGAAGAATACGTTTAATTCCATTGTTCAGAACCGCCTTTCTTTTATTATAATATAATTATATCACAATAATTAATAAAAATCAATAGCTACGGCGACTTAATATCAACTTTAGTTTCGATATATAAGCCGCCGCACTATTACGATTCTTTTATTTTAGCAAAAACTTCTTCTACTGTTGATAAATCACTCAAACTATATCGTTCTTCTGAAATTGAATTTTTCGCATACTCTTTTTTTACAAGATCTACATACATTGTAAATTTACCATCATCACCCATGTAATATTTTGGGATTTCTTCTTTAGGAATAAGAGCTAAAGCGTCCAATTGTTCAATTCCCAAATTATCAAAACTAAAAACACTAAATTGTTTAGCAATTTTAGTTAAATTAGTTTTTAAATAATGCTGATTTTTTGATATAAATTCATTTTCTTCTACGATGAATTTATAGCCCCTTCCCTTAGATTTATATCCGAGAACTAATATTTTTAAGTTGTGATTTGATAAATTTGATAGTTGTTCTTTTGTGGTTAATCCATTAATTACATGAACAACAGCATTAGGAATAGTTTTTACCAAATTAATGAAAGAACAAGAAGGATCAACTAGGGAAATCCCAATGCCATAGATTAATCCCTCATTAATTAATTCTTTAATTTGAGGATACTTATTCTCAAATGTTTTCTGATTTACAGTTATATTTGCAATAACTTTCTGCTCTTTCAATTCAATTAGAAATTCTTTCAACTGTGGATGGCTCATTGGATCGCCGCCACCAATAGCCATTTCTGTAAATGGCTTTAGGGATTTGATAAAATTTAGATTTAATATATCTCCATGACACCCATTTATTGTAGAATCTTCATAGCAAAAACTACACCCAACATTACAATAATTTGTTATCTTTACATCCATATTCTCTGGAAAGCATGGGTTTGGTATTATACCATCTTCAATAGCTCGTATTTTTGTTCCGTCTGACATAATTGCCACTTTATAATTACCATTTTTATATTTTCCTATTATCATTATCCTTCTTTTCCTTTCTACTGTTATGTTATTTAATTATTCGTTAAATAATTTATGATAATTAAGTTCTAATCATGTCCGAAATAACCAAATGCAACTACATTGACGCCATCTATATTTTTACTTTCAATAAAAGTTTCATAACTAGTATTTGCAAAAAAAGAATCTATAGAATATATTTCCATATCTCGAATCTTTTCTGCAATGGCATCGTTTAGTTCCTCACCTCTCTCGTCTACTATTTTCCAATAATCATCATAATAACTTAATTCTCCATAAGCACACGCCATTTCTTTAAATAAAGAAAAGCCATCTTTAATATATTGATATAGTCCAGTTTCTCTAAAATCTTCTGAATTTATAATCTCCTCCAATGTTACAAATCCTCTACCATATGGTTCGTAAAATAATTCCCCTTTAGACCAGCGTTCATAATCAGACCCATTACATAAACTTAATGAATGAACTGAACTACTATTAGTTTCAAATACCATTCTTCTTATTTGATAATACATCACTTATCCTCCAAATATTCAAATTCTTTTGCTATTATTTTTATTTCTTTTCTCAGTTCTGAAACTCTTTCAGAAGACAATTCAAAAACTTCGCCACTACTTTTGATAAATATTGTTCCATACTTATATTTATCTTCAACAAACTTACCTAAATTGTTAAGACTATTTTCAACAACTGCACTAGGCACTCCAACTAAATCACTATGAGAAAATTCCTCCCTAGCAGCCATATTAATAGCATTTCTTCTAAAATCCAGTTGTCTATTTAATAAGTAATCATATATTTCATTACTTGAGTTTAATGAAAAACTTCTACAGTCGAATTCAGCCATATCTATTGCGACTTTCAATGTTTTTACCCTTTCTATCTCATTATAGTTTTCTTCGGAAAAAATTTCTACATTATTTCTAAAACAGATGTTGAATAATCTTGTTACTCTACTAGCTAAAGTTGAAGCTAGCTTTTGAGTATTGAAATCAAAATACCCACTTCTATTTCCTTTCCTATTAGAAAAGGACCTTAGGAAAATGGAGATTTCATCTGATGCTACTACAGCACCAACAATACCTTGAACATCACTTTTTAGAAGTAGTCTTGTCGTATCTAGCATTGACAAATAAAATACTTCACAAAAAGGCTTTTTGAAATTTTTTGTAAAACTGCTAAAAGATTTTCCATCCAATCTAACAACAACTGGTAGTGTCTTATCTAACTTGACTGTTGATTTTAACTCTAATTCCTTAAAATACATAAGTTTTCTCCTATTATCAATCAAATAGCGGATTAAGATGCTTATAATAAGCATAGTTTCCGACTTCCTTTGTTCTTCTAATTCTTTTATTATAAAATCTTTTCCAAAATCTACGGTTTTGACTGGAATGGCTTTTATATTTTTTAGTATAATACACATTTTCTTCTTCATAATAAAAAATATAAGTATCTGGAACTCGACAAAGTTTTGCTCCATGTTTTTTCAATCTAGGGTCGTAGGGATATTTTGGAATTCTATATTTTTTATCAAATGAAATTCTCTCATTTTTATTCAATTAAAATCCCTACCTTTCTATATTCTCCACTTATTGAATTCTCTGACTTGGGAATTCTCCTTTTATAAAATAATTATAAAACCTTCCTGCTGAAGATGCTTTTAAAAAGTCTTTAAATATTTTTTTTGGTACTTCGGAGTATTCATAAGTTCCACTAATCATCTCCAGTTTTAACAGCCTTTTTCCTTTTTTGTAAGAGACTCTTTTTATGAATGAACTGTCAATTTTCATTTAATATACTTCCTTTCTTTTACTATAATATAATTATACCATATAATTTGAATAAAGTCAATTTAATTCGATGAAGTCTTCATATACAATAGTTTGTTTCTTTGAAACATTCTCATCTAAATGATAATGTCCAAAGTAATGATGTTTATAAATAACATCACGAAGAATTTCATCCATAGCAAGAACACAACTATCTGGAGTAAACCCAAAGCTCTCAACAACATTTCTTGTCCCAACATGAGTAAGAACGTAGTCAATTTTATTATCACAAAGACTGAGGTTTCTTTTTGCCATATCTACATCATTAAGAGTTATTTGTTCTTGCGGCCACCAACTAACTCCTATTATACGTCTTGCTTTGTCAATTGAGTTGCCGCCAGAGACAGTTAGACATATCCTTTCATTAAAATTATAAACTTCTCCTCTTACATCATAGAACAATTTTGAATGAACTTTTCTTGCGGCCGCCCCATATTTCAAAACTTTTGGTAATCTTTCAATAATATCGTAGTTTTCATGATTACCAGCAACTACAAAAGTTGTGAATGGATAGTTTTCAATCTTTTTAATCCATTCTATTCTTTCTTCACTATCATCCCACAGCAAACCAGCATCGCCAAGAATAACCAGAATGTCACTTTCATCAAGAGCATTTTTATTATTAAAAGATTCTAACTTCTCTATATCTAGGGGACAATGTAAATCCCCAGTTACAAATAATCTATTCATTTTATTATCCCCCTTTCCTTTACTATAATTATATCATATTTCTCATAAAAAATCAATAGCCTGCAAATTGTTTTAATTTGCAGGCTATTTTTAAAATACTGTTATTGTATGATTGGCATCTCCAATGATGTCTGTAATATTTGGATCGAGCCACTTATTTTTCCAAACTGCTCGAGCTCCTTGAGCTCCCACAGTTATATCGTTTATGTCGTTAACTACTGGTGGCGTTAACCATAGTTTCACCAATAGATCTCTATAAGCCGTTTCGGCTAAACTGGTTTTCAATCTACATATAGTAGTTAAACCAGTTACATCTGCGGCCGCAAATGTCTGATAGTTTGGAAATCGTACTTGCATAACTCCAGTTGAGGAGTCTTTGAAAGCGACTCCAATCATAGTAACAGTTGTTTCACCATTTAGAAAATCACTTATTATAATATCATTTGTTTCTATTGTAAAAACCTCCTTAGTATTTATTTAATTCCAATAAATACTCTCTATTTACTGGCGGCAATTTTTCATTTATCAGTTTTAACCTGTTATGTTATTTAATTACTCGTTAAATAATTAAAGAACTGCTTATTTAATAAGCTATAAAGGTTAACAGAATCCTCTTGCGACTATGTTGCAAGCCGCATTAATGTCTCGATCCAATTCCAAACCACAACTACACTTATAAATTCTATCTTTTAATGTCAATTCAAGGTTTCTTTTTCCACATTGAGAGCAATCAATTGAAGTATATGCTGGATTGACTTTAATAAAATCTCTATTAAATTTCTTACATTTCCACTCTAAAGCTGTTATAAACCTATTTAGTGGAGCAATAATTCTTAATCTTCGACGATTTTTATTTGACATTAAAATTTTA